>JBCAZB010000141.1:0-6782 GCA_038533315.1 Pseudomonadota bacterium
CTTCAAGCCAGTCGCATCGCGGCCGCCAATGACCGCAGTACGAGATGCATTGGCGCAGGCTTCGATAGAACGGGGTCAGGTTGACTTGCAGCAACTGAACATCGCTGTTCGCCGGCCAGCCGCCGTTGTCGCGAGCGGCAAGCCCCCGTTAACGCCGCTGCCTCATGGGGCTTTCGAGAACCCATCGGCGACGCCGGCAGAAGACGGCGAGGGTGTCAGTGTTCGCCAACTGATGATCGGGCTCGGCGTCATTGCTGTGTTCGCTGTTATCTTCACACTGGCGCTGCGCTGGTTCGCGGTAGACAGCGAAGATGCTTCGCAACCTGCTGTGACACAACAGACTGCCCCAGAGGAGAGCATGGAGCAGGAGGCGGTTGCAGAAGAAACTCCGGTTGCGCCCGCATTGTCAGAGGACGAGCGGCTGGCGGCCCGTGCAGAAAGCGAAGAGATCCTCGGCCAACTGTTGTCCGTTTTGAAGGTCTTGGAGCAGCGCGCTGCTGACCAGTGGGCGGGTGCGGCGTACGAACAAGGCATCGCAGTCTACGAACGTGGTGACCGCGCTTACCTGGCGGCGGACTATGTTCAGGCAAAAGTGCGCTATAGCGAGTCGCTGGAATTGTTGCGACCTTTGACAGAACAGGTCAACGATGTGTTCGAGCAGGCGATGCGCGATGGCGATCAGGCGCTACTCGATGAAGATTCGCTTGCAGCGATTCAGGCTTTCAAACTGGCGCTTGCTATCACGCCCGGCGACGATCTCGCGGCGGCTGGTCTGGCGCGTGCCGAAAATCTTGATGAAGTGTTGCGCCAGATGGCGCTGGGCGATGTCGCGGAACGTGACAATGATCTCAACGCAGCGCGCGCTGCGTATCAACAAGCGTTATCACTCGACGCTGAATGGGTGCCGGCACAAAACGCACTGGCTCGTATCGATGACGCCCTCACCGGCGTTGAATTCCAACAGACAATGTCGCGTGGTTTTCAGGCATTGGACGAAGGGCGATTCGCTGTTGCCCGGTCGGCCTTTGAGCGCGCGCGCACATTGCGGCCGTCGGACCGAGGTCCGCAAGATGGCCTCACGCAAGTGCGACTCGCTCAGCGTCTAGAGCGCATCAATGGCCTGATGGAGACAGCAGCGAGTCTGGAGGCAGACGAAGCGTGGCCAGACGCGCTAGAGCGATACGAGGCTGTGCTGGAGATCGATGGCAGTCTGGATCCGGCGCGCCAGGGCGTCGCACGTGTGCGCAGCCGGATCGCGTTGCGTGATCGCGCGGCGCGGATCCTCTCTAATACCGACCAGTTGAGCGACACGCAGACCCTCCGCGATACGGCAGCGCTGCTAACGCAAATGGAGGCGTTAACGCCACGCGGACCAGCATTGGCAGCTCAGATCGATGCACTAACTACCGCACTGACCGTCGCTGCGGTACCGCGCCCAGTGGTTCTGCAGTCCGATGGCCAGACCAGTGTGGACGTATTGCGCGTCGAGCGGCTGGGAACGTTCCAGCAAAAGGAGTTGCGTTTACGCCCTGGTGTTTACACCGCTGTCGGTCGACGGCGCGGTTACGTCGACAAACGCGTCCAGTTTCGCGTCGCAGCGGACCAGCCTGTGCCGACGATTATTGTTGCCTGTGATACACCGATATGAGTAACCCGATAGACACGCTAATTTGGCGACACGGTGGCTCGGAAGTTCGTTTCGATCATGCCCAGTTCCCTGTCGTTATCGGTACAGCCAGCGCCGCTGACATACGACTCGCAGGGCCGGGCGGTCAAACGCTGGCGCAGTTGGATCTGTTGCAAGGGAACGTGTTCATCCAGCCTTTGCTAAAACCATCGCCTGTCACGCTGGACGGCGAGACGCTGTCCGGCAATACCTTCCTGCAAACGGGGCAGCAGATCGAGGTGTACGGCTTGAATCTGCAAGTGACGATGGATGACGACGTCGTGACGCTGGATCAGGATAGTCGCGCCGGCGCGTTTACGACGCAGCCGCCACAGCTCCAGGCACAGGCGTCAGACGACATACTGACAGCGGCGGATTGGCAGCCCGCGACAGCGGCCGCGCCGGTTGAAAAGCGGTCCCGTACTGTTGGCGCGATCGCGGCGAGTGCGCTTGCTGTGCTGGTGGCTACGGTTTGGTGGCTGACGACAGCCGTATCGTTGCGGATAGAAACGTTGCCCGCCACGCCGGATAGTGTCGAGGTCGAAGGCCCGGGTCTTAGTATCCCAGTCGCTGGGCGTTGGCTATTGCGGCCCGGTGTGCATCGCGTACGCTTGCGCTCGGCCGGCTACGCGGATTTGACAAGAGACATCGATGTCGATGGCTCACTCGGCAGCATTCTGCTTGAGCAGCAACCGTTGCCGGGCGAACTCGTCGTTTCTGCACGGGCCACCAGCGGTACGGTGCGACTGACGGATAGCGAAGGTAACCAGTACGAGCAAGCATTACCTGCGCGTTTCGAGGGCCTGCTACCGGCCACTTACGATATCGCGATTTCCGCGCCGGGCTATCTCGACTGGCAGGATCAGGTCTTGGTGGCTGGGCTACAGACACGTCAACACCTGGATGTTGCATTGGTCAGTAATCGAGCAACGATCGGGGTGCAGACAGAGCCTGCGGGTGCCAGCGTGTTTGCCGTTGCTGATGGCGCGGCGCTGACTGAAAACACGCCAGGTGCTATTGAGCTCACGGAAGGTCGCCATGAGGTGCTCTATCAACTCGACGGCTACAAACCGGTCAAGCGAACCTATATTGTTTTAGCGAATACGTCGGTAAGCGCGACACCGGTCACCTTCGAGCCAGCGGATGCTTTGCTGTCGGTGTCGTCGGTACCCGGTGCAGCGAGTGTCACGTTGGATGGTCAGTACCAGGGACGCACACCGATCAAACTCGCATTGGAACCAGATCGTCGCTACGAATTGCGTTTAACCCGTCAGGGCTATGCGTCCGTTACGCGGCGCGTCAGTTTGCCAGCGGCGAGCCAGGATTCGGTGTCGATCGATATGAGTGCGCGCCGCGGCGAGATTACGATTCGTACAGTACCAACCGATGCCGTCGTTTTCGTCAACGGACGCGAGTTGGGTCGCGGTACGGTACAGGCCGACTTGCCGGCGGAGCCGCAACGCATCCGCGTGTCACGACAGGGTTATGTCGATTTCACGACCGTGGTGACACCGCGCCCGGGATTCTCACAAACCGTCGATGCGCGGTTACAGACTCCGGAACAGGTGGCGTTGGCGAAGATCGATCAGGAAATTACCGTCTTCAATGAGCACACCATGCGCTACATCCGTGGTGGTACGTTCAAGCGCGGAAGTTCACGACGTGAGGCGGATCGTCGCAGCAATGAGCCTTTGCGGGATGTGCGCGTCACGCGCGCGTTTTACGTGGCAACACACGAGGTCAGCAACCGACAGTTCGCTGCATTCAGGCGCAACCACGACTCGCGCGGCGATGTTTATGCGTCACTTGCCGGTGATCGCAATCCAGTCGTCAACGTGAGTTGGCAGGATGCCGCGGCGTACTGCAATTGGCTGAGTGAGAAAGAGGGTTTAACGCCTGCCTACGTGGGCGAGTTCGGCGAGCTCGCACCCGTCGACGAGCCGGTTGATGGTTACCGCTTGCCAACCGAGGCGGAGTGGGTGTGGATTGCACGCTACGCCGGTCGGCCCGGCAATCCGAGACGGTTCGGTTGGGGCGGACAACTGCCACCGCCTGAGAAAACGGCCAACATAGCCGATGACAGTGCGGAATCACTGCTGGACAATCGGCTGAATGGATATCGCGACAGCTTCCCGGCTTCGGCGCCAGTCGGCAGTTTCGCCGCAAATGCCGCGGGACTGTTTGATCTGGATGGTAACGTGGCGGAATGGATGCACGATATTTACGAAATTCATCCGAGTGTCGATGGTCCATTAATAGACTACCGCGGTCCTGCGAAAGGGTCAGCGAACACGATTCGCGGTGCCAGTTGGCGCAGTGCGAATGTGTCGCGGTTGCGGTTGGCCTATCGTGAAGGCATTTCAGAACCGCGCGATGATATCGGTTTCAGGATTGTCCGCGATGCCGGCAACTGACAGGAGAGCAAAATGTCACCCAGACTGTTGATTGTGTCCTTATTTCTGGCCGCACTCGCCGGCATGGCGCTCGGGCAGGTGTCGACGACAGATGACCAGCCGACGAGCGAAGATGCAGCGCCACCGATCGAAGAGAGTACGGCGGAAGAGGACGCCGAGTTGGCTGCCGAGGATGCTGCCGTCGATCAGGTGTTGAAAGATGCTGAGTTGATCTACGGCGATGACGACAAAGATTTTATTCCTTCGCAGAACGTCTCTGCGGATCAGTCACTCGATTATCCGGTGGATATCTGAATGAACAAGAAAAACATTCCCGTTGAATTTGTCTACCAGCTTTTCTCGCTGGTCGTCGCCGTCGTCGTTGTGCATGCGAGTTACGTCACGGTGATTAGGCCGGCCGCCGCTGAGGTGATTGCCGCACAGAATCTCGCTGCTGAGCAGGACCCGGATTACGTGCGCGAGCGTTCGGTTTGGGTGTTGATCAAAGACTTCGAACAAGAGGCCTGTTTCATCCTGATGTTGTGGGCGCTCGCCATTATGGCTTACAAGGCATGGATGATTCTGAAAGAGCGGGATCTCCTTGACCGTAATCTGGTTACTGTTGCTGACGGTATGCGTGTGTTGCCGGAGGACACCCGAGAGTATTCCCGCCAGATTCAGGCGCTCGAGACCCCGTTGCGGCGCATGTTGCTACCACGCGCACTATTGGCCGCGCTGCAGCGTTTCAGCTCGACACGCAACGTGCAGGACGTTGCTTCATCGACGCATACGATCTGTGAATCTGAGGCGGACCGATTGGAGTCGGAGTTGTCGATGATTCGCTACATCTCGTGGGCGATTCCGTCCGTCGGCTTTATTGGCACGGTACGTGGTATCGGCGAGGCGCTCGCTCAGGCGGACCGTGCTGTCGAGGGCGATATCGCTGGTGTCACGCAAAGCCTCGGGGTCGCGTTCAACTCGACCTTTATCTCGCTGTTGATCAGTATCTTTCTGATGTTCCTCGTTCATCAGTTACAGCTGATGCAGGAGCGCCTCGTATTCGATACCGAAGCGTATTGTGATGAGCGCCTGATTAGTCACATGTACGCGGAGCACACGGTCTGACAATGCGCCAGATTCTCGACATCACTGACGCGCGCCTCACACTTTGGTCCGATGGCCAGAGTGTGACGCAACCGGGTGTCGTGCGTTTTTTGGACAACGAGGTTATTGCCGTTGGTGACGAGGCAGTCGCTGATGCCCGCCGGCATCCGAGACAGAGCAGCAATGATCATTGGTACCGGCCTGACACCGACGCGTTGCCGGGTAGCACGCTCACCCGCGCCGATCTCGTCAATGCACAACTCAACCGACTGTTCGCGAACAGCGCTCGCGGTGATTTGGTGCTGGTGTTGCCGAGCTATCTGGATGGCAAATCCGTCTCGTTGTTGCTCGGGGTTCTATCCGCAAATCAATTGCAGCCTGTGGCGATTGTCGATCAAGCGATCGCGGCGACCGCCAGTCGCTACAACGAGCAGGCGCTGGTGCATATCGATGTTGGTTTTCATTGCGCGAGCGTCTCTCGGTTTCATCAGACCGCTGATCAGAATACGCTGACCGACGCGCGCACGCTGGACGGCAGTGGACTGCTGGCTATGCGGGAAGCCTGGATCAAGTTTTTTGCGCAAAAGTTCGTTCAGGATTGTCGGTTCGATCCATTGCACAGTGCAGATACAGAGCAAGCATTGGTGGATCAGATGCCGCAGTGGCTGGCGGAACTCGACAAGCACGATAGCGCTACGATCAGCATGCACCATGCCGGCCAGGAGCACGTCATAGAGACGACGCGTGTCGATGTGGTCAATGCGGTCGCGGCCCATTATCAACGCATCAGTGACATGACGCGGGCGGCGTTGGCCGGTTGCGATACACCCGCGCTGCAAATGGGCGCAAGTGTCGCTGCATTACCGGGTTTTGCGGCTTATCTGACAGCGCGCGTGGGTGGTCATTTTTTTGTGATCGCGGACGACGCTGCAGTACAGAATCTGGCGGCCCTCGACAGCGCCGTACCGGCGATGCCCGGCAAAGTGCAAAAAGCGTTACCGCTGCGCGGCGTGCCTGTGGATCCACCCCAGTCGGCCGCACCGGTCGCTGCATTCGCGCCGACGCATCTGGTCAACGAAGGTGTCATCGTGGCATTGTCCGACGGGCCACTCGCTATCGGCGCAGCCAGTGATGCAGGTTCATCGCGAATGATCACACTGGAGGGTCAGCCACCCGGTGTGTCCGCGCTGCATTGTGAGGTTCGGCTCGAGGGCAACCAGTGCATTGTCAACGACCATAGTCGTTACGGAACCTTTCTCAACGGGAATCGCGTGAGTGGTAGCGCCTCGCTGCAAGCAGGTGATGTGCTGCGGGTGGGTACACCGGGTGTCGAGTTCCAGCTTGTCAGGGAGGTGGTGTTGTAATGCGCAAGAAACGCCGTACCGATGTTTTTAGCCTGTCATTCCTCGATTGTATGAGCTGTGGTTTTGGCGCCGTGATTCTGTTTTTTATGATCATCAATGCTACGGTCTCGGAGCAGGCAGACAAGGAAACCGTCGAGGAGCGCAGCGAAGTCAGCAAGATTGAACGTGAAGTGCTAGAAGGACGCAAGGATCTGGTACAGCTCCGAAACGCCCTCACCGAGGCGAAAGATGACATTGTGCGTTCGGAGGGTGAGA
>JBCAZB010000142.1:0-6741 GCA_038533315.1 Pseudomonadota bacterium
GCTGTTCATGCACAAGCTGGATATTGACCACGACAAGATCAACGTCAATGGCGGCGCGATCGCGATGGGGCATCCGCTTGGCGCCACCGGCGCCATGATTTTCGGCACCGTTCTCGACGAGTTGGAGCGCCGCGAGCAGTGCACCGCACTGATCAACCTTTGTATCGGCGGCGGTATGGGCACCGCGACCATCATCGAGCGTGTGTAACCGCACAACGCGACTAAATATCAGGAATCGAAATTATGAAAACGATTGAAATGAAGGTGGATGCGCAGGGCGTCGCGTTACTGACGATCGACGTCAAGGAACGCTCGATGAATGTCCTGACGCCAGAATTTATTGCGGATTTGACGACTGCCGTCGAAACCGTTGCGACAGACGACAACATTAAGGGTGCCGTGCTGACCTCAGCTAAGGACTCCTTTATAGCCGGCGCCGACCTGATGAATCTCGTCAACGCCTACGAAGACGGACGCAGTGCGGAAGAAAAGTACCAGCAATCGCGCGGCTTTCAGAGCCTGCTGCGACGGTTGGAAACCTGTGGCAAACCCTTTGCGGCGGCCATCAATGGAACGGCTTTGGGCGGCGGCCTGGAAATCTGTCTGGCTTGTCACTATCGCGTCGCTGCGGACAATCCGAAAGCCGTGCTCGGTTTGCCGGAAGTCAAGGTCGGGCTATTGCCCGGCGGCGGCGGTACGCAACGTTTGCCACGTCTGATCGGACAACAGAATGCTCTGCAGCTGATGACGCAAGGTACCCATTTGCCGCCGGCGAAAGCACTGGGGATGGGTATCGTTCACGCTGTCGTGCCTGCTGAAGACTGCGTGGCAGCAGCGACTCGGTGGATCACCGAGTCTGGCGATGCTGAACAACCTTGGGATAAGAAAGGTTTCAAAGTGCCGGGCGGTGCAGGTTTGATGCATCCCGGTTCGGTGCAGACGTTGATGGTCGGCTCCGCGCTGATCGCCAAGGAAACGTCGCATAATTATCCTGCGCCCATCGCCATCATGTCGTGTGTCTACGAGGGTTGTGTGCTGCCGATCGATCTCGGTCTTGATATCGAGTCGAAGTACTTCACGTCATTGTTGATGGATCCCGTGGCTCGCAATTTGACGCGCACCCTCTTCATCAACAAAGGGGCGGCGGACAAATTAGTGAGACGCCCACAGGGCGTAGAGAAAACCGCGGTCAAGAAGCTCGGTATTCTCGGTGCCGGCATGATGGGTGCTGGCATCGCGTACGTATCGGCCCGCGCAAAAATGGAAGTCGTGTTATTGGATCGTGATCGCGATGCGGCAGAGAAGGGCAAGGACTATTCGCGTCAGTTGCTGCAGAAGGCAATCGATCGAGGTCGTTCCAACGCGGACAAGGCGGCAGCTATTCTGGATAGAATCACGACGACCGATGACTACTCGCTGTTGGAAGGTTGCGATCTCGTCATCGAAGCCGTGTTCGAGGATGTCGGAATCAAGGCGGATGTCACTGCGAAAACCGAAGCGGTTATTCCGGAAACATCGGTGTTTGCATCCAATACATCAACGCTGCCGATCAGTGGTTTGGCTAAGGCCTCGAAGCGACCGGACCAGTTCATCGGCATTCACTTCTTCTCGCCGGTCGACAAGATGCCGCTGGTTGAGGTGATTCTTGGCGAACAGACAAACGATCGCACGACGGCAGTAGCGCTCGACTACATCCAGCAGATTCGTAAGACGCCCATCGTCGTCAACGACAGCCGAGGTTTCTACACGTCCCGCGTATTTGGCACCTACACGAATGAAGGTATGACTATGGTCGGCGAAGGTGTCAATCCGGCGCTGATCGAGAATGTTGCTAAGCAGGCGGGTATGGCTGTCGGCCCGCTCGCGGTCATGGACGAAGTGACGATGGAGTTGGGCTATCACGTGGCATTAGCGACGGAGAAAGCGTTGGGCGATGATTACAAGCCCAATTCTGCGGCGCCGGTATTGAAGAAATTCGTCGAGGAACTCGACCGGCGCGGTAAGCGGTTCGGGAAAGGTTTCTACGATTACCCGGAGAGCGGCAAGAAACACCTGTGGCCGGGTTTGGCGGACGCGTTCCCGAGAGCCAAGGAACAGCCGAGTGCGGATGAAGTGCGTAAACGACTGCTGTACGTTCAGGCGCTCGATACCGTACGTTGCCTGGATGAAGGTGTCATTACGCATCCGGCGGACGGAGACATCGGTTCCATTCTCGGCTGGGGTTTCCCGCCGTATACCGGCGGCACGCTGTCGTTGATTGAGACGGTCGGTCTGCAGGCATTTGTTGACGAGTGTGATCGGCTGGCGAAGGCTTATGGCGAACGCTTCGATGTGCCCGATAGTTTGCGTCAGCGCGCAAAATCCGGCGTCGGCTTCTACGCTGAGTATGATGGTGAGGCGCGCAGCGCCGCATAATTGACCGGGGGGTACGATGAGCGAGAGTGAAGACACTTGTATTGTGAGTCGTGATGGCGCGGTGGTCACCATCGCGATCAATCGACCGGAGTCGATGAATGGCTTCAATGCTGATCTGCGCTCGGCATTTGCCGATGCCTTATCGGCTGCGGGTAGTGATGCGTCGGTGCGAGCGGTCGTTATCACCGGTAATGGTCGCGCGTTTTCTGCGGGTGCTGATCTCGGAGCGGGCTTTCCGGAGGACATGACGATTGAGCAGCAACTGCAACGTCATTACCGTCCGTCGTTCCAGGAGATCGTTAGTATGCCGAAGCCGGTGATAGCCGCGATCAATGGCGCGGCGGCCGGCATCGGTATGTCCTATGCGCTGGCATGCGATCTCGCGGTGATGAGCGACGCGGCCTTCATGCTGGCACCATTCACCAACATATCTCTTGTGCCGGATGGTGGGGCGACGTTTTTGATGCAACATCACCTCGGTTACAAGCGCGCGTTTCAATTGTGCGCGGAGACCGAGCGTATCGACGCCCAGCGCTGCCTGGACTTCGGCTTGGTCAATCGCATAGTTCCAGCCGATGAGGTGCTTAGCAACGCCCAACAGTGGGCTGCGGAACTCAGCGAACGAGCACCGTTGTCATTGGCTGCGACCAAGTTGGCGATGCGTGAGGCGCAGCTCGGTGCCTGGGAGCGTGCGTTCGACATTGAGGCGCGGTTGCAAAAAGATCTCGCCGGTTCGGACGACAATCGCGAGGGCGTCGCCGCATTCTTTGAGAAACGTAAGCCAGTATTCAAGGGTTAAGGTCGTCGCACAGCGACTGACGGAGAAAGACGATGGAAAGAAACTGTTTTAACGATGAGCACGAAATGTTCCGCGACGCCGCGAGAGCGTTTATGCAAAACGAAGTCGAGCCATACGCTGAGACCTGGCGAGATGCTGGAATTTGCGATCGCGAAGTATTCCGCAAAGCCGGCGAGAACGGGTTGTTATTGATGTGGGCCGATGAGAAATATGGTGGCGCCGGAGTCAAGGATTTCCGTTACGAGCAGATTCTGATCGAAGAGCATGCAAAATACGGTGACCCGGGGCTTTTCATCACGTTGCACTCGCGCCTTGTTGCGCCGTATCTCGGTGAGCTCGGCACTGAGGAGCAAAAGCAGCGCTGGTTGCCAAAATGCGTGTCTGGAGAGAATATTCTCGCCATCGCAATGACAGAACCTGGCGCGGGCAGCGATGTCGCCGGCATGAAGACGCGCGCGGTCGACAAGGGTGATCACTGGTTACTCAACGGGTCAAAAACTTATATCTCGAATGGCATCAATGCTGATCTGGTTATCGTCGCGGCGCGCACGGTGCCCGATTCGTCGCACGGCCTTGGCCTGTTTGTCGTAGAGCGCGGTATGCCAGGTTTCGAGCGCGGCAGAAACCTGAAGAAAATGGGTCTCGCAGCGCAGGACACGGCGGAGCTGTTCTTTAACGATGTCAAAATACCGAAGGAAAATGTTCTCGGTGATCCGACGCGTGGCTTTTACTATTTGATGCAGTTCCTGGCCGAGGAGCGTTTGCTGGGCGCGTGCGGATACATCGCCGCTTGCCAACATGCATTCGACCTGACGATGGAATTCATCACAGAGCGCAAGGCGTTCGGTCAGCGCATCGCGGATTTCCAGAATACGCGTTTCAAAATGGCTGATATGCGTACGGAAATTGATCTGGCGCAGGTGTATCTGGATCGCTGTGTGGAAGAACACAATGCCGGGAAGCTTAGTGCGGACATGGCGGCTCGCATCAAGCTGTACGGTAGTGAGCTTGAAGGTCGCGTGATGGATGCTTGTGTACAGTTGCACGGTGGCGCCGGATATATGGACGAGTACCGCATCTCGCGGATGTTCACCGACGCACGTATCTCCCGAATTTACGCCGGGAGCTCCGAGATTATGCGCGAGATCATCGCGCGTTCGATAGGTCTTGATCCTCGTAAGAAAAAACCGAAAGCGGTTAAAAAAGGGCAGGCTGACGCTGCCTGATTACGCTACGACGCGCTCGACCATCCATAGCACCGGTCCATTGGCCGGTGCTTTTTTATGGGTGACGATAAACTGGTTGTCAGTGAGCGATTGCATAAGTGATGCCACGGCAGCGGCTTCGTCCACGCCGCCCGCATGTCCACGGTAAGCCATGCAAGTCATACGGCCGGATGGTGCAAGGTGGGCTAATGCAAAACGGATCGCGTGCAGGGTGGATGCAGTGCTTGTCGTGATTTCTTTATCGCCACCGGGCAGGTATCCAAGGTTGAGCATGACCGCCGCGAGTGGCGGGCAGGTTTCGGGCAGATCTTGCTCTATCGTTGCGTGATCGCCGAGGATGAGTTGCACCCGCTGCACTAGCCCTGCCTGTGTGAGCCTGGCTGTGCTGGAACGAATGGCATCGGTCTGACGATCGAGCGCTAATACCTGACCATCGTCGCCGACGCACTGTGCGAGAAAGAGGGTGTCATAGCCGTTGCCCATGGTAGCGTCCAGAACCGTCGCGCCTCGCGTAATGCCATCGCGAACAAAATGCTGAGCAATGGACGTCAGTCGTTCGGTCATGTTGCTGTCCGCACCGACAGATCGAACATTTCCGGTATCGGTTGTTGGTCGAGCATCGCAGCGATCAGATGTTTGGCGACTGTCGGGGCGTACAAGCTACCTTTTGAGCCGAGTCCGTTCAGCAACCAGACCCGTGGATGTCGGTGGCTAACGCCGATGACAGGCTTCCTGCCCGCCACAATTGGTCGCACGCCAACTTGGGCGTCGAGCAATGAAAAACTGCTGTTGATCAAGCTGCCGAGTTTCTCGATCAGCTGCTGCGTGTCGCTATTGGTCGGGCCTTCTTCGAAGTTGTCCCAGCTATAGGTTGCGCCGGCGAGATAGGTGTCGTTTTCTTCTGCTGTTAACCACAATCCGTTTCCATGCAGCGTTGTTGCGCCTAGGTTCAATGCAGGCGCGCTGATTCGGATTAGCTGTCCTTTCGCTGGGCGCCATGACAATTCGCTAAACCAGGAATTGTCATGATCGCGCCAGCCGCGACTGAACACCGCAAACCGGCCGCTGAGTCCCAGCGCAGGGATTTGTACCTCATCAGTATCGCAGGCTATTGCTGTGTCTTGCACATTGGCTTCGATCCAATCCTCGCCGAGGCGCTGCTTAACCGCTTGCAGGTAACGAGAGGTATCCAGCCGCGCGGCATCCGGCATTCGAATCACCGGAAAATTCGCGGCATTGCGCAGAACCGGCGGTGTCTCGTATGGCTGGGCAAGCGCGCGTAGCGATGTGTCTGCCGGTCTCCAGGCAGCTTGAGCTTGCGCTGTATCCAGCCTTCTTATCGCCGGTCGCACCGCCAGAAACTCGCGCTTGCTATTCGACGCGACGTCGCGATAGTGCGCGTTGGCAGTTGCCAGTAGACTTGCGAAATTGGGTTCTGGCTTGAGTTTTTTGCCCGTCACCGGCGTGATCAACCCGGCCGCGACGGTGGTGGCACGGCCAGGGGTAGCGCTATCGATAACACGTGGTCGCCAACCCCGGTCCCGCAGCTGCCACGCCAGTGTTGCGCCCGCCAGACCGCCGCCGATGATCAAGACGCTGGTATCAGTCGCCATACGGATTCGGTTTTCGACGTTGCTGCTTCGTGGTGGCGCGCCTTTGTTTACCGGCGAGCCGTCGACGGACGCTGGCGACACTCGGCTTGGTCGCTTTTCGTTGTTTGATCGGTTTCGAGTAGTGCTGCAGCAGCGTCACGAGACGTTGTATCGCGTCGCGTTTGTTCGCGTGCTGAGAGCGCGACTGTTGTGCTTTTAGCGTCAGTACGCCTGCCTTGCTGATTCGGGAGTCATTGCTGTCGAGCACGCGCTGCTTGAGCCAGTCCGGTAGCGAGGCAGCTGGAATGTTGAGTTGCAGTAATACCGCGCTCGACGTCTTGTTGACGTGTTGTCCGCCGGCGCCTTGCGCCCTGACCGCAGTCCACTCGATGTCGTCTGTCTGTAGTCGCACGCCCCGACAGATCATATGTTCCGACGGTTCAGGCACGTCGACGTTCGTACCAGTCGACCCCATGCTGATCGCGGCTGCACGTAATATCGCCGGTAGCGATCAGATAGTTCAGATGCGCAATTGCTTCGCCGGTCGCCATGATCAGGTTGCTGTCCGTGATCCGACTCTTAAACAGCGCTGGGAAGGTATCGACGGCACGCTTGGGCGTTTCGCACAAGCCTGCAAGTTTTTCCAGCCCTTGCTCGTGTTCGTCGATCAGCGCTTGTAAGCGCTGGTGGGCACCGGTGAATGGTTTGC
>JBCAZB010000143.1:0-6673 GCA_038533315.1 Pseudomonadota bacterium
CATCATTGCGACAACCGCACTGGAGTCGATACCGCCCGACAGGAACGCGCCGAGCGGAACGTCAGCGACTAAACGTCGCTGTACCGCAGCCGCCAGCCGCTCACGCACGGCGGCGTGCATCGCCGCTTCAGAGTCAAACGAAATCGTCTCGCCGTCGAGTGGCACGTCCCAATACTGCACAGGCTCAGCCAGCGGCGCGCCGCGTTTGAGTTTCAGGTAGTGACCGGGCGCCAACTTCTTGATCGAGGCATAAATACTGCGCGGATCGGGCACGTAGCCAAATGTGAAATAGTCCTCGATGGCTTGCGGGTCCAGATCACGTGCCAAGCCGTCGACAGCGGTTAGCACTTTGAGCTCCGAACCAAACACGATATGGCCTTGATCATCAAAACCGTAATACAGCGGCTTGATGCCAATGCGATCTCGGGCAATGAATAACATATCCTGGTTCGCATCCCAGATTGCGAAAGCGAACATGCCATTGAAGCGATCGAGGCAGCGCTCACCCCATTCCTGCCAGGCGTGCACGATGACCTCTGTGTCGCATCGCGTCTGGAATCGATAGCCTTTTGCGGTCAGCTCATCCGCGAGCTCTTGGAAGTTATAAATCTCGCCATTGTAGGTCACGACGACGCTGCGATCTTCGTTATACAGCGGTTGCTTACCGCCCTCGAGGTCGATGATCGACAGGCGTCTGTGGCCTAAGCCAACGCCCGGTGAAAAATGAAAGCCATCGCCATCCGGCCCACGGTGGGTGAGGCTTGCATTCATCCGCTGTAGCAACGCTTCGTCGATTGGGCGTGTCGCCTTGAGATCAACAATTCCGGTTATGCCACACATCGTTTTTGTTCCTATTGTTTGGCTGCAGCATCGTACAGCGATTCGTACTGATTAATCATCGTTGCCAGCGACAACCGTGTTACGGCGTCATCGCGCGCCGCTAACGAGTGCGAGCGCCGGTAATCACCATCCTGCACATAACGCGACAGCGCTGCTGCCAGGGCAGCCGAGTCACCCACCGGCACCAGCGCGCCAGTCTTCCCATCTGTCACCAGCTCGGGGTTGCCCCCGGTATCGGTCGCCACCACCGGTACCCCGCAGGCCATTGCCTCAAGAATCGTATTCGAAATGCCTTCACGCAGTGAAGGCAAGGCAAACACATCCATGCACGGGAGCAACGCAGGCACATCGTCGCGACTGCCCGCCAGCCATATACGATCACCAAAACCAGAAGCCGCAACCCGCTGCTCAACCGAGGCAAATAGTGCGCCGTTACCGACATAAAGCAATCGCAATCGTTGCTGATCGTCAGGGTCCTGCTCGGACAGTGCGATAAATGCATCAACCAGATTGAGCGGATCTTTAATCGCCTCCATACGGCCTACGCTGCCTATGACGATTGCATCATCCGGAAACACGTCGCTCGGTAGGAGACCAGAACGCGCTGCTGACTTATCCACGGGCTTAAATCGCTCGGTATCGACACCGTTACAAATATGGTGAATCTTTTCCGGGGCAATGCCGACGGTGCCGACCATCCAGTCTCGCAATTGTTGAGATACCGTCATAAAAGCATGGATGAACACACCCGCAATCTTACGCATCCATCGATATTTCGGGTTAGTGCCATCAGGGTCGTGGACGTCCCAGCCATGCTCACCATGGATACAAACCGGTATGCCTGTCAGACGGGCAAACGGCACAGTATCGATCGTACCGATATTACGTGAATGATAAATATCCGGGCGCACGCGTCGCAATGTCCGCATCAATCGGCCGTACATCGGCAAGTCTTTACCGGGCCGTTTATTCAATGCGATACATTCCACATCATCGACGGTGATGCGGCGCGCGAAATCGGTAACCTCGCTCAGCGCAATAACAACATGACGAAAGCGACTGCTATCGGTGTGGTTAATCACATTGACGATACCGTTTTCCATACCTCCATAGTCGAAGCGGAATACGACATGCGCGATGGTCAAACGATGCGATGATTGATCCGTCATGACGGTTCCCGCGCGGTCACATCAACATGCTGTTCGAGGAACTGCCGTGCGGCTTGCCCTTCACCTGGGTAACGCGTCGTGACCAAATACAATTCAGCAATGTGCCTTTTGCCGGATACCGAATAAACCGCTTCCCAAAATTTCGCAAGATAACGGTTTGACGTCGTCACTGAACCAATCGCATAGGCATACCATACCAGGCGATAGCCGCTCGGCAATTCGAGCGACAATTCGCCGAGGGTCGTCGACGCTTGCGCGTGCTGCAGATCGTGCGTCGCTGACGTACCTCGACTGGCCCAGGCCTCCGGCCAGTACACATGCTGACGATTGACCACTTCCGAACCATTGGCTGGATCGTCGAATTGCGCTACGACAAAGTTGACGATGACATCACTGCAATCAAAGCTCTGCGACGTGGCTGAAACAGCCCCTGAAAATTCCGGTTCGAATGCATCTCGCCAATCGCCGACCAGCTCGCAATCAGTCACCACGAGCCGCTGTGCAGGCTCAACGACTATGGATGGATCAACGGCCAACAACGCACTAGCCGAACGGGATACACCAAAGGTTAGCAAGACGACTGCGATAGCGCGTTGTATCAGTGGCCTGAACGACGACGGCGACCGCGTCGATGACTCGTCTCTCGACTCCATTGACGGGCGATCCGAAAACCGCTGTCCGATCAGGTACAGGCAGACCGTTAGACAGATAAACAAAAACTGCCCGAAGTAAACGTGATCCCAACCTGTAAACCAACGCATTTCCGTGGCGTTGGCGACAACCATGACGAGAAAGGCTCGAATACCGTTCAAGACAATGAATGACAGAACCGTCAACAAGACAAACGCGATACGCCGGCGAATTGACGCGAAGGTCAAATAGGCATACATCAACGACAGAATAAGGCTCGCCAGTACGTAGCTGATACCACTACATACCTCTGCCACATGGAACACCCCATTTGGTAGGGTAATGATCGCGCCTTGTCGAAATGCCGGGACGCCAGTCAGTTCGAGTAATGCGGCCGCAATATCCGCTGTCCAGTCCATAAGTGTCGGAATGAGGAAGTCACCAACAGGCACAGCAGCAGCGAGCAATGTAACGGGAAACAGGATTCGCCGAAATTTGCGCCAGCCGATCACCGCCAATATTGACGTCATGACGGTCGCGACCAACGCGGTATGCTCCAGAGCGCGAATCGAGGCCCGATCCGCAACAAAAATAGTCAACGCTAAGACCGGCAGGATTAACATAGCAAGCCAGCTAATCTCGAACGGCTCCGTCTCGACGGCGCGACTCTGACGGCTCATCAAGAGCAGCGCCAATGGCGCGATGATCCAGCAATGCCGGTAAACACTGACGCCCCACATGTCGATCAAGTCCGCCGTAGCTTTCGCAAACGCGAGACCAACCAACAGCATGACCGCCATCACGACGAAGACGGTTCGATGCTGTTGCAATAGGTCAGGAACTCGCATGCTCATGCCGCGCTGGCAACACCTAGTTCCTTGAGCTCCACGCTGATGTCGGCCGGGCTACGGGCATCGACAAAAATACGGAACCAGATCTCAAGGTTCATCAACACCAGAATCAAATCCGTATTGTCTTCTTTGCCAGCATCATGTGCCCGGCATATCTGCTCGACAGCGTCGGCCGATAACACACCACGCGAGTCATTGACGCTGCGCGATAACAGGGCATTACGGAGCGGCAGCAACTGACTCTTGAACCAGGACCCGACAGGCGCACCGAAACCGCGCTTGCGGCGATACAGGATGTCGTCCGGCAGCCGCTGGCGGAGTGCCTGCTTTAACAGGCTCTTGAGCTCCTTGCCAGGGCATTTTTGGTGCGCTGGAATGCGTGCAGCCAGCTCAGCCAAGCCTTTATCGAGGAAAGGCACCCGACATTCAATCGATTGCCCCATCGTCATCTTGTCCGTCAACAGCAGCAAGTCCTCTGCCATTTGGGTTTCACAGTCCACACGCATCAAGCGCAGCAAATCATCATCTGCTGTCTGCTCGCCAAGTATGCGATCGAGACCGTCCGGCTCACTCACAGGATCGAGCATCATCGATTGCAAGGATGCTTCGGATTGAATCGCCAAATAGGCCTTGTAGCGCTGATCCCAAGGCAAGTCCGCGGACAGCATGAACTCTCGCGCGTAGCGCATCAGATCCTGGATGCGGCTCTGACGACTGCTCGGCAACCGGCGGGCAACCGGCGTCAATACACCGCGGCGAATCCAGCTCGGTACACGTTGATACTTTGATAAATAGTGAGAGCCCAGATAGCGATTGTAGCCGGCAAACAGTTCATCGCCACCGACACCTGACAGAATCACCGTGACCGTCTTGGCCGCGAGCTCTGAGACGAGATGCGTAGTCGTAATGGCACTATCGGAGATCGGCTCTTCAAGGTGCCACAACAGAGCGGGCAGCAACTCAGCAACATCGGGCTTTACCGCGATCTCGTTGTGATTGGTAGAAAACTGCTGCGCCACTTGCGCCGCGTAGGATAGTTCATTGTAGTAAGCTTCCGTCGCGCCACCGCTATAGCCGATCGAATAAGTGTTGATCGGCGCGCTGCTATGCTCCGCCATTGTCGCCACAATCGCGCTCGAGTCGATACCACCGCTCAGAAACGCACCAATCGGTACGTCACTGACCATTTGTGCCCGAATCGCGCGGTCCAACTCAGACTGAATGCGATCAATCCACTCTGGCTCTGCAACGCCCTGTTCTGTTTCGTTCGGCAAGTCCCAGTAGCGTCGAACGCGATAGGCACCCTGTTCGTACACCAGCATGCTCGCTGGCGGCAACTTGCGGACACCCTCAAATATCGTATGTGGTGCAACACAGTAGCCGAGACTCAAGTAGTCCTTAAGTCCGCGCGAGGAAACGGACGCCGACAAACCATCCAGCTCGAACAGCGCTTTCGCTTCCGAGGCAAAGGCCACGCCGTTTTGCCAAGCGGCATAGTAGACCGGCTTGATACCCATGTGGTCACGCACGAGCAACATACGCTCGCGCCGTTTATCCCACAACGCGATAGCGAACATACCGTCGAGGTGCTGAACAAAGTCATCGCCATATTCGAGGTATAAGTAGACGATTGCCTCGACGTCACCATCGGTTGAAAACACATGGCCCTTCGCCTGCATCCGCTGCCGAAGTTCCTTGAAATTGTAGATTTCACCATTGCAGACAACGACAACGTTGCCGCACGCACTGGTAATAGGCTGCTGTGCACCGGCCAGATCGATAATAGCGAGTCTGCGCATGCCGAGGACCAGGTCATCAGCATCGAAGAAGCCCTCATCATCCGGGCCACGATGGACAATCGTGCTCGCCATCGCGCGCACTGCATCCCTATCCCGGTCCCGAAGTCGGCCCGGTGCTACGACCCCAACAATTCCGCACATAATCTATTCCAATCGTTCGCTGACGTTGACGTGCCGTCCGCAGGTGAGCGATCGATACATCCTAGCAATGAACCGCCCAAGAATCGTCCACTAGCGTCACAGCCAGACAGTGCCAACCCCATCACAGTTCTGGCCCACTAAGGCAGATTCTTGACGATGCGCGGGCCGATCGCATTCGCGGCCCAGACTGGCAATTTCTGCCAGGCACGCACGGCTAGCCCGTAACGGCCGTTATTCGCGTTCAGTTGCGGTGCCTCGCCACCGTCCCGCATCCAGTAGTGCCAGTAGAGTTGTTTGGGTTCAGCACCCCACTGACGCTTGAAGCGGTGCGTGCCACTGTCGGGCGTCGTGCGGCCGAAATCAAACAACTTGTAGCCCTTATCGATCGAGAACTGCATCATCTGCCAGTACAGCAACATATTGACGCTCAGCCTATCGGCTTCTCGAAGACTCGCCGCATACGGCACCTCAATACCCTCTCGATAGCCGAGCAACAGGCCCGCTGCCACCACCTTGCCATCGAGCTTAACAGCGGCGATACAACTGTCATCGGGACGCCAGTCCAACAGCGCTTCGAACCAGCGCCGACTGTAGATCGGCACACCGAGGTCACGATACTTGCGAGAGATAATCGCGTAGAAATCATCAAGCAGTTCCTTGCCACCGACGAAGGACTCGGCGCCCGCTTTGCCTGGTCGTCTGACCTGCGCACGCAATTTGGAGCCGATGGCTTTGAACAAGATATCGGGGTCGTCAGGCAGACTCAGTTGCATCGTGATTTTATCGGTGCGCACCGCGAGGTCCGGGAGTGGACTCTCGTCACGCAGCTCGAGATGCTGGCAACCCAAATCGCGAGCCATGCCAATAGCATGTGCCACCAGCGCCTCTCTGACCGCGGGCGAATCGAACAAGGCCCCGCCGTAAGTCACATACGGCAGCGAGGTCAGGAAATCACCAAACAGCGCGCTCTTCAGGCGGACGACTGGCAACACGCCGACGACACGATCGTCTTGTCGCGCCAGCCAGTAATGCGTTTCACGCCCAAAAGCCTGAGTGACGGCATCTCGGAATTCGAACAAGTGATAGACGGACGCTTGAGGATGGTGCGAGACATAATTGTCCCAGATTGATCCATCCGCACAGGATTCAACGCGAATCTCTGTGTTCGGCAGGGACTCAATCGCAGTATCTTGTTGTTCTATCGTCGGGTTTGTAGGGGACTGATCAGCCATCTTCGCGTAAG
>JBCAZB010000144.1:0-6647 GCA_038533315.1 Pseudomonadota bacterium
GATTGCTTTCTCGATCTGGCGGTCAGTGATGGCTTGGCAGATACAGACATACATGATGATGAGATTAGAATACAAATGAGAATGATTGTCAATACCGTTTTCATTAGTGGATTCGTAGGCAGGAATTCGAGGGTTCGAAATGGATCTGACGGCAGCGATGAATAACCGGGCGACGCTCAGGTTATTTGGACACTGCGAACCAGTTCCGGATATAGCGTGTGACGGATATCCTGCCAATTTCGTTGCGTACATGTCAGACTAAGAAACTGAGTGAGGGAGCAGTTTTCCGACGAAAAAACTGCCTGAAAACACCAGTGTGCGGAATTTATGTCAACCGAGAAACGAACGTTACTCATTGTTGAGGACGACCCCGGCCTGCAGAGTCAGCTGAAGTGGGTCTTCGAAGACTACGAAATTATTCAGGCGGCCAGTCGCAAAGAGGCGATCGAAGCGATCCGTCGGCACGAGCCTGCCGTCGTCTTGCAAGATTTAGGCTTGCCACCGGACGCGGAGGGCGTCACCGAGGGGCTTGCATGCGTTGAGGAGACGCTGGCGATCGCCCCTTACACCAAGATCATCGTGGTGACGGGGCACGGCGACAAAGACAATGCGTTGTTGGCCGTCCAGGCAGGTGCTTACGACTTCTATCAAAAACCGGTTGATACCGACGTGCTGCGTTTGCTCGTCGATCGGGCCAACCAGCTCGCGCAGCTTGAGCAAGAAAATCGGCGCTTGCAGTCTGCGGGCGCGCATTCGCCGCTCGATGGCATCGTTGCTGTCAGCCAGCCGATGTTGAGAGTCTGCCGCATGATCGAGAAAGTAGCGCCAACCGATGTCACGACGCTATTGCTCGGAGAAAGCGGAACGGGTAAAGAGTTGTTGGCGCGTGCCGTACACGGATTGAGTCCACGTAAAGACAACGCGTTTGTTGCCATCAACTGCGCCGCGATCCCCGAGAACCTACTTGAGTCAGAGCTGTTCGGTTTCGAAAAGGGCGCGTTTACGGGCGCGACGAAGACCACACCCGGTAAAGTTGAGGTTGCGAGTGGCGGCACGCTGTTCCTTGATGAAATTGGAGACATGCCGCTACCGCTGCAAGCCAAACTGCTTCGTTTCCTGCAAGAGCGTGTCGTCGAACGGGTGGGCGGGCGCAGCGAGATTCCCGTCGACGTCCGAGTGGTTTGTGCAACCAACCAAAACCTTAAGAGTCTGATCGCGGAGGGTGGCTTTCGGGAAGACCTCTACTATCGGATATGCGAAATCGAAATCGATATCCCGCCGTTACGCGAGCGTGAGACTGGCGTGTTGATGCTGGCCCGTACTTTATTGGACAGGTTTGCCCGAAAACATGGCAAGGCGTTGCGAGGCTTTAGCGATGACGCGCAGAAAGCGTTGGTGGCACATGATTGGCCGGGTAACGTTCGAGAGCTTGAGAACAAGATCAAAGGTGCAGTCATTATGGCCGAAGGGCGCCAGGTGTCTGCTGACGATCTCGGTCTTGATGATCTGGTGGGCACGACGCAGTCGCTCAATCTGCGCGAGGTTCGTGAGCGCGCTGAGCTGGACGCGGTACGTCAGGCGATGGTCAAAACTGGCGGCAACGTATCGCGTGCCGCAGGGCTACTAGGTGTTAGCCGCCCAACCCTCTACGATTTATTGGAGCGTCACAGTCTGCAAGCAGATGAATTCTCCGTACGCTCGGAGTCTGCCTGACGTTACTGTTTGAATGTGTCCGGATTGAGGTCGTGGCGCGCGAGCAGTTTGTAGAAGTCGGTGCGGTTGCGTTTAGCAAGTCGTGCCGCTTGACTGACATTACCGCCCGTTATCTGCAGAATCTGCGATAGATAATTGCGCGTAAATTCATCGCGAGCGTCAGAAAATGACGGCAGTTTGTCGCCATGTTCTCCCAATGCCGAGCGCACCAGTTCAGCGCTAATGACCGGTGAATTCGATAACGCGACGTTCTGCCGAACGACGTTAAATAGCTGACGAATATTCCCTGGCCATTCAGCCATCACGAGCAGTTCTACCGCCTCCGGCGCGTACACTTTTCGCTCGCTATCGCCCTGGTCCGTCAACTGACGCAGAAAATGTGTGACCAATAGCGGTATGTCCTCACGGCGCGCGTTGAGCGGTGGCATCTCGATGTTGACGACGTTCAGTCGGTAGTAGAGATCTTCCCGGAATTGCCCTTTGCTCATGAGCTCCCGCAGATCCCGGTGCGTTGCCGATAGTGTACGCACATCGACGGTGATCGCCTCGGTGCTGCCTACGGGGCGAACCTGATTCTCTTGCAGCACGCGCAGCAACTTCACTTGCAGTCGCATTGGCATATCGCCGATTTCGTCGAGTAACAGCGTGCCGCCATTGGCCGCCTGGAACAAGCCCTTGTGATCGCGTGTCGCGCCGGTGAAGGCGCCTTTGGTATGGCCAAACAGTTCCGATTCGAGGAGGTTCTCAGCCATCGCACTGCAGTTGATTGCGACGAAGGGTTTGTCGGCGCGTTTGCTCGCGCGGTGGATAGCTCTAGCCATCAACTCCTTACCGGTACCGGATTGGCCGGTGATCAGCACCCGTGCATCTGTGTCTGCCACCATGCGCGCCTGCGTAAGGCGATCGCGCATCTGTGCGTTGCGGGTGATGATGTCCGACGCCCATTCTTCGCTGCCGCTCGATGTACCTGAGACCTTCAGCGCCTTTTCAACATTAGCCAGCAATTCTTCCTTTTCGATCGGTTTTGTCAGGAACCCGAACGCACCGGATTTGGTTGCCTCTACAGCATCCGGGATCGTGCCATGCGCTGTCATGATCAAGACGTTCAGGCCGGGCGCCCGTTGCTGGAGTTCCTGCAGCAACCCAATGCCGTCCATTTTGTCCATACGCAGATCGCTAATCACAAGGTCGGGTTGAAACCGGCCAAGCACAGCGAGGGCCGACATCGCGCTCTCGACGGCCTCTACGATGTAGTTTTCGGCACGCAGACGAATGCTCAACAAACGCAACAGGCCTGGGTCATCGTCGACGAGTAGAATCTTGCCTCTCGCTGCACCACCACGTTTTCGTTGACTATTCACGGTTCTGGATACCTTGAGGTTGAAGTCCACCGCTGCCTGATTCATCTTCTTCGCGCTCCCGGATCGATCGCTCGATCAGTGTCATTGCCTGAAGTTTCTCTTCCGTTTCAGCCAGTGCGGTGCGAAGGCGTTCGTTGTCTTTGCGTAACAGCGTCAACTGCGATCTCGCTAGTGCCAATTCCCGTGCGCTGTTGCGGCTTGCCGTGTCGTTGGCTTGCCGCGCCTGGGATTCGGCGCTGACGCTGGCGCGCATCAAGCCTAAGTGGACGCGTGCGAGCAACTGTTCATCTGCCAACAAGAGCTGCGGCTTTTGCAACAGCGCGGTCATCATGCCGTCAGCGCGTGCCAGATCCGTGTAACTGTGGCCGGGTGTCGCCAAAGCTAACGCCAGCCTCAGCTGGTTCGTCGTGGTTGGTGCGCGCTCATACTCCAGGTTCAGCTCTTGCCAGGTCCGTGTCGCGTTGGTGCCTTCTCCGTTGAGCAACTGGTCTACGTCGGCAAGATATATCGAAAGTGTCGATGGTTCAACGCTAAGTTCTTGATTTGTCGCAGATTGGCGACGGTCCATGAAATCGCTAATGCCGCCGCAAGCTGTCGTGAGGGATATGAGACAGAGCAGCAGAATGGCTTTCGATGAACGCACGCCTATTTGTTGCGTGGGTGTGGGAGTCTTAACCATTCGCGACCTTCTGCGTTTCTCGGCGTTGCACATTCGTCAACGGCTGCTGTGGAATCATGACGCGGAAGTGCGCGCCGCCAAATACGACGGTATCGCCGCGTTTCGTTTTGATGGCTTGTTGTTCGTCCGAGATGTCCACGAAACCATCATGGGCTTGAACGGACTCGAGTACAACTGACAGCCCGATACCGGTGCCAGCCACAAGACCGCCCGGCTGTTGCTCGCCCTGAAAAAAGGCATCGAATACTTTCTTGCGCTCCTGCATTGGAATGCCGGGGCCCTGATCTGCCACTTCGATGACGAACTGGTCCTCAAGTCGTTGTCCGCGTACGAGTAAGGCGCCACCTTTCGGAGAGAATTTAAGTGCATTGGAGATCAGATTATCGAGCACCGTGCGAATCATCTCGCGATCCGCATGCACGTTGGCATCGTCGATGGTCGTGAGCAGGCGAATTTCCTGTGTCCGCATCGGCAGCGCGTGCACTTTCAGTATTGATTCGATCATGGCGCGCAGTGGAAAATCGCTGGTGGTCAGTAGCTCACTGCGATTCTGCCAAGCGCTGAAGTTGAGCAGGTTTTCGATCAACCGCTGCAGGCGTATGCCGTTACTGCGCAGGATGTCTGTGACCTCTTCCTGTGCATCGTCGAGTTCTCCAACTGAGCCGTCGAGCAACAGCTCGGTGCCCTCGCGAATATTTGCCAGCGGCGTCTTTAGCTCATGGGACATGTGTCGCAGGAAGCGATTTTTCTCTTGCGCGAGTTCCAACAGCCTGCGGCGCAGCCATTCGAGCTGTCGGCCGAGTGCCACCAGATCGGCCGGGCCATTGACCTCAATCGCTTTGGAAAACTGCCCCTCACCAAGTTGATTGATCGCGCGGTCCAAGGCCCGGATTGGCCGACTGACACGCCAGGTCACGAACAGCATGGTTAAAACGCTAAGCCCAGCAAGAATACCTGCCTGCCAAACCAATGCCGTACGGGTTTGCGCGGCATCGTCTTTCAAACCTTGCAGTTGTCGGTCGATATCGGCGTTAAGTAGCGTTTCAAGTGTGCTCGCATCGGTAATTGCACTGGTAAAGCGCGCGATGGCGTCTGCGGGCGCCGCTGGCTCCTGTGGCGCAAGAGCCAGGCCCGCCAACAAACCGGTGACCTTGGTTTCGATGTCGTCAACGCGCTGTCTGGCATCGGGTAGTGCGGTCTGACTACGCAACTCCCGGCTCACCGTTGCGATAGTTTCGGCGTCAGCGCGGAGAAAACCCAGCAGCTCTGCGTCTTCCGATACTTGATACTGTCGTGCCAGACGCTCCATGATCCGCAGTCGCTCCTGTAGCAGTCGACTGTTTTGGGTGGCCTCAATGCCATCGACGATCAGCGATTCACTGCGCGAAGAAAACCGATCCAGTTGCAGCAGTGCCCAGATGAGTGCAATCGTCAGCGGCAGCATAATCGCCGCATAGCCGAAAATGACCAACGCATTGATCGATCGTGGCCGCAGTAAGCCGAGTGCACGCATCGGAAGTACTAGCGCCAGTAGGCGCTCGGATCCTTGGCAGCCAGCTTTCGCTCCCAGGCGAGACTAGACTCAACGATCTTGTTGATGTCATTTAGCTCGGGTTGCCAGTCGAGCACTTGATGGATGCGATCTACCTTTGCTACCAGGCGCGGTGGATCACCCGCGCGTCGTGCGTCCTCGATGATCGACAATGGCTTGCCATTGGCGCGTTCCACGGCTGCGAGCAATTCGCGGACGCTGAATCCTTCCCCGTAGCCGCAGTTGAGTACCTGAGAGTCGCCTCCTTGCCGTAGATAGTCGAGTGCTTTCAAATGTGCGCCGGCGAGGTCTTCGACGTGAATATAGTCGCGAACACCCGTGCCATCGGGCGTATCGTAGTCGGTGCCGTAGATATAGACATGATCGCGCTTGCCGACTGCAGCCTCGCACGCGACTTTGGTGAGCAGCGTCGCTCGGGGCGTCGACTGGCCGATACGACCGGCAGGATCGCAGCCGGCAACGTTAAAGTAGCGAAGTGCCACATAACGGGGACCACCAGCTAATGCCAGGTCTCTGAGCATCCACTCGGTCATCAGTTTTGATGTCCCGTAAGGATTGATCGGTTGCGTTGGACTGTCCTCGGATGCCTTGCCATCCTTTGGAATGCCGTACACAGCCGCAGTCGAAGAAAATACAAAATGCGCCACGCCATGACGCTGGGCGACGTCCAACAGCGTGCGTGAGCTTACCGTATTGTTGTCGTAGTATTTGAGCGGGTCGGCTACAGACTCTGGTACGACGGTCTTGGCGGCGAAGTGCATCACGGTGTCGATATCGTGATCGTTGAACAGCTGCTCCAGCAGCGCAGCATCGCCCGTGTCCCCAATCACGGTCTCCGCGCCAATCACGGCTTGTTCGAAGCCTGTCGACAGGTTGTCGAGTGCGATTACTGTCTCGCCTCGCTCAGTGAGCTGGCGTACGACATGACTGCCGATGTAACCGGCGCCCCCCGTCACAAGAATTTTTTTGTTGGACATGAATTACTTCCACGCATCGCGATCTAACAATAATAACAAGGGGCACTGTCGCCGATAAGAGCGGTGTCGCAGATTTGCTACGAATATGCGCAGTGCGTCACTAGTTTTGGCGGCGAGCAGTCGGTAGCCTTGGGGGCTGAAGGAAGCGGCACTATGCTTACAGGCCGCGCTACGGGAGTTGTATGTATGGTTAAGTACGGTCTAACACACGGTAAACGGTCGTTGGCAATGGCGCTTGTCACACTGCTAATCGCCGCTTGTGGCGGTGGTGGTGGCGGAGGAGGTGGTCCGGCACCCGTGGTGAATACGCCACCCGCAGTCAACGCCGGCGCCGATCAATCGACGGCCCGCAACGTCGAGGTGAC
>JBCAZB010000145.1:0-6644 GCA_038533315.1 Pseudomonadota bacterium
GCCCTTTTGTTCGGCCGTTATAAAGCGCGTACCAGCAACGGTGCCGGTAAGATCCTCGGGACGGTCACACTATCAGTCGGCGCGATAGCGATCCTATCGAACACCGCAGTGACGGCACTCGGACGCGGTTCCCTGATCCCCTCTCCGATTGCGGGTGACAGCGGCGTTGTTGCGACACTGTTACTCGCGTTGTGTCTGTCGAGCGCATTGGATAGCCAACCATGACAGCAAAGCAACAATCGATCGCACTGCTCGCGCTGGTCGTGCGGGACTACGATGAAGCCATTGCGTTCTATACCGAGAAGCTCGATTTCACGCTGCTGGAAGACACTTACCAGCCTGAGCAGGACAAGCGTTGGGTGGTTATCGCCCCGCCCGGTTCTGCCGGTACGAATCTGTTATTGGCACGCGCCACCGATGATGCTCAGGCGGCCGCTGTCGGCAATCAAACCGGCGGCCGAGTCTTTCTGTTTCTGCATACCGATGATTTCTGGCGCGACTTCGAACAGATGTCGGCGCGGGGGATACGCTTCGTCCGCGAGCCTGCCGTCGAAGCGTGGGGAACGGTCGCGGTGTTTGAAGACTTGTACGGCAATCAGTGGGACCTGATACAACCTGCCGACAAGTAACGCAGTCCGGCATCAGCCTTTTCCGCGTTGGTCAATCGGCTACACTAAACGCGGTTCGTATTCGTCAATAGACGAGCACTTGAACCATCTATTCCTGTTGACGAGGGTTTCACTGATGAGCAAAGCACAGTTCGGTGTCATTGGCATGGGTGTGATGGGGCGCAGTCTGGCGCTTAACCTGTTGGATAACGACGTTTCGGTCGCCGCGTGGAATCTGGAAGCCGAGCTGCTTGAGGCGGCGGTGGCAGAGAGCGATGGTCGTCTGCAATCCACCGACTCCCTCGAGCAGCTTGTTGCTGCGCTTACGACACCAAGACGCATTCTGATCATGATTACTGCGGGTCGTCCCGTGGATAGTGTGATGGAACAGCTCGCACCATTGCTGTCAGCCGATGATATCGTCATCGACGGTGGCAATTCGGCGTATGCCGACACGCAACGTCGCGAGGCGGCCTGGGCCAGCCAGCAGTTGCATTTTGTCGGTATGGGCGTCTCAGGGGGCGAAGAAGGGGCGCGGCATGGGCCTTCTCTGATGCCGGGTGGCAGCCAGCATGCTTATGCACATTTGCAGCCGATCCTCGAGAAGATCTCGGCGACCAGCGACTCGGGTCCGTGTGTGACACATTGTGGACCTGACGGCGCCGGTCACTACGTCAAAATGGTCCACAACGGTATCGAGTACGCAGACATGCAGGCGATCGCGGAGGCCTACGATGTCCTGCACCGATTGGGTGACTTCAGCAACGCGCAGCTTGCGGCCACTTTTGCGGAATGGAATCAGGGGCCGCTCGAGTCTTTCTTGATTGAGCTCACCGCCGAGATTTTCGGCAGGACTGACGACAGCGGTTATCTCGTCGATCGGGTGCTGGACAAGGCAGAGCAGAAAGGCACGGGTCGATGGACGGCTACCGCCGCGCTGGAACTCGGTATCTCAACACCGTCGATCGCTGCCGCCGTCGATGCCCGCGTGCTCTCCAGTGTGAAAGCGCTACGTGAACACGCTGCTACTGTATTTGACTCTCCACCACCACCGGCAGTACCGACGGATCTCGCAGCCATCGTTCGTGATGCCCTGTTCGCCACCAAGATAATTGCCTACGCGCAAGGCATGCGTTTGAACGCAGCGGCCAGTGATCGGTTTGGCTGGTCTGTGGATCTCAGGGAGATCGCGCGCATCTGGAAAGCGGGCTGTATCATCCGAGCGCGCTTTCTGGACACCATCATGCAGGCCTACGAGCAACAGCCCGATTTGCCGAATCTGATACTCGACACGGTCGTGACCGACGCACTGAAGCAGACAGTCGGCTCATTGCGGCAGGCGGTCACATTGGCGGTTGCCGCCGGCATTCCGACACCCGTCATGAACGCCAGCCTCGATTATTTTGACAGCCTGCGCGCACCTGGATTACCGCAAAATCTGACGCAGGCGCAGCGCGATGCGTTTGGCGCGCACGGCTATCGCACGATCGACGATCCGGACGGCGAGTCGGTGCACTCTGATTGGTAGTGAGCGTTAGCGGTGATCTTCGCTCACCGTCAGCTGCCCTGTTCCTGAAGATGGACTCGTCAACCATGACCTCTGTCAAAAGACCACGGTTGCTGAGCTTTGCTGGCGTCATTCTCATGGCCCAGTCAGCGACGCTCGCTCTTATTGTGTTGATTGGCCTGATAGTCGGGTCCAGCGTCAAGCTGACGTGGTCCGGCCGCATGCCGCAAATTGGCGCGATGTCACTGGCGGAGATGGTTGTCCTGATGTTGCTCAGTGTCGTCTTGGGCTTTCTGGGAAAGGGCCTTTGGCGAGGCAGGCCACTTGCCAGGCATGCGGCTTATGCGCTGTTTGCCCTGCCTGGGCTAATCGCCATTATAGTCCGGCGCGATGTTCTTGCGATTCCTGTCTGGCTGATACTAGTGAGCCTCGCCGGCTGGTACCTGTATTGCAAACCCAATGTACAACGTTATTTTTCTTGAAGTACGTCGCTGCCGTGGATGTGATACACACTTGGCTTGACTCATGAATCAATAGCAGAGATGTTCTATGCAGATTCGCGATGAGTAAGAGTGAGTGTTGAGATGAAAGCCATTTTGATTGTTGTCGTTGTGCTGGTGGTACTTGCCGTTGGCGGATTGTTTTTCCTCGGTTCCAAGTCGCAGAGTGGCGCAGCACCGGGCTTGGTAGATGACAAGCTTGCAGCCTGCCCTTCATCGCCAAATTGTGTATCGAGTGAAGCGGGAACGCCGGATGACAAATCGGTGAGTGCCTTACCCGCTTCAGCGTGGTCCGCACTACCCGCAGCGATTAGCGCGCTCGGTGGTACAGTCACGAAAACCGAGAACAATTATCTCGCGGCAGAGTTCACCTCGAAGACTTTCAAGTTCGTCGACGATGTTGAGTTTCGTCGTGATGGCGACGTCGTTCATGTCCGGTCCGCATCGCGGGTCGGTTACTCCGATGCGGGCGCCAATGCAGCACGCGTTGCTTCCCTTGTTGCCCAGTTGGCTCCCTAACCAACGCTACGTTTTGCGCAGGTGAGATTAGCGCACAAGAGTAACGGGGCGTTTCGATGGCACCGACGACAGAATTTTCTGCTTGAAGTCGATAGCTAATACGCTTGAGCGATTAAAGCCAATGAGCGAAACGGAAACGGTGCCCAATTACTTGTTGTACGACGGCGAGTGTCCGTTGTGCAGCAGATACGTGCAGATGGTCAATCTACGCCGTCAGGTTGGTGAGATTGGGCTGATCAATGCGCGGGAGGATCACCCGGTTGTGGCTCACGTGATTGCCCAAGGCTACGACCTGAATGAAGGGATCGTTTGGCTTGAGCAGGATCGTATCTACTTCGCTGAAGCCGCCATGCATCGCATCTCCCAGTTGTCCGATGGCCGCGGGCTATTCAGTCGTTTGAATCGAATTGTGTTTCGCAAGGAAAGTGTGGCTCGTTTAGTGTATCCGCTACTCAAGGCGGGTCGTGGTCTTCTGCTGCGACTCTTGGGCCGCAAGCCAATCTAACCTCCGCGCTTGATCTTCCGCATTCCGGTCGGGCCGGATGCGCGCGACCAAAGACAATCTTAGTATCAGAACCCGCTAGCCTGTCGCTTTCTCTCTAAATGGTCGGTTCCAACCATGAATCTAGAGGCGGCCGTAACCTAGTCACCACAAAAAAATATCGCAAATGAGAATCATTCCTGTTAAGCTCGCGATCCATTTTAGTGATGAACACCACACAAAGGTTGGGGAACATGAATAGGAAGTTGGTACTTACATTTGTTTTGAGCAGTGCATTAGCGCTCGCGGGATGCGAGGGTGATGACGGTTCGCCGGGTGCAACGGGCCCGGCTGGTGCCGCTGGCGCGCCAGGTGCTGCGGGTCCTGCCGGACAGGATGGTGCCGACGGTTCCGGCACGAGTGTTGGCGTCGTTGCTGACACCGTCACCACACAAGCCAACGATCTGCGTGGGCTGACCTACGCACGGGTTGCACCCCACGCCAACAAGATCTACGCATCCGGTCACGTTGGCGTGGATGATGCCACCCGTCAGGTTGTTGTCGCGCGATTCTTCGCTGACGGTACACCGGACACGACTTTCGGCACGGATGGCTTTGTTGAACTTGAAGCAACCACTGCAGAGGGAAGCAGCGATGAAACTGCCTACAGCCTGACCGAACTACAAAACGGCGATATCATCGTTGCCGCAAACGCGTCCGACGATGATGGTGGTCAGTCAGTGTATTTGTTCCGACTCGCACCAGATGGCACGCAAGTGGCTGGCTGGGGTGATGCCGATGGCAAAGCGGAAGTCGTATTTGGCTACGCCAATGCTGATAACGGCACGTTTCCTGGTGCGCCGGCTGCAGCGCCGGTCGACCTGTCATGGGATGTGCAAACTGATCGTAGCGTGATGACGGATCGTGTCGTGGTGTTTGGTCAAGGCTCGGCTAACGATGGCACACGCACAGACCGTGATCGCTATGTTGCGCGTTTGAACATCACCGCTACCGGTGCTGAGACTGATGCTACTTTCAACGGCGGCGCTGCTTATTCGTACAATGCGACTGGCGTTCTCAACGACAACAGTCGTCGCGGCATTGTTGAGGCAGACGGTTCTATCGTATCGGCCGGTTACACGGATCTCGGTGGTGCACTGGATAACCACGTTTTCCTGATCAAACTCGATGCGACGGGCGCTTTGGATGCCACGTTCGGGGGATTCAGTGACGAGCCCACCATCACCGCTACGCCGGGTATTGCTGTGTTCAACCCGTTCAAGGTCGACCAGGGTTTCACCGAGGCCTACGCGGCGGGTTTCCAACAAAGCACATCGTCCTACATTGTCGCCGGTTACGTCCGTGCCACAGGTGCCGGTGTCCCTTCAACCCTCGGTTACGAAACCTCTGACCGCCAAGATGTGGGTATCTTCCGTGTCTCGAGTGGTACGTCGATGGCGATCGACGCGGGTTGGGGTAACTCGGGCACACAGGTCGTCCAAAGTGAAGGCCAGGGCTATCCAACAACTGAAGACCGTGGTCGTCATCTGGTAGTACTGGACGATGGTCGCTCTGTGGTTGCTGGTCGCTATGGCGGTAATCCAGCGGCGTTCGTGTTCACAGCAGATGGTCAGCCTGATACGCGAGTGTTTGGTGATGGGATCATCGAGCTGCCTGATGACACGATTAGCAGCCAGTTCTTTGGTATCGCTCTGTCGCCAGACGGTACACGTGTCGCATTCTCGACGAACAGCGATGACAATGGTGCGCGTGTTGTGGTCGTCAAGGTTGCGTTAGACTAGAGTTCGCGAAGCTTAGTCTCGGCCCCGGAATCTGACGTTGACAGGTTCCGGGGCATTTTTGTTTTGAAGTGCTGGGGTAATGACTATGAATTTTGCTATGACAACGAGGATTCGTGAGTGGTCGCGTCTCGGTACTGTTACCGTTACGAGTGCGCTACTCGTGGCTTGTGGCGGCGGCGGAGGTGGCGGTAGTAGCACCACGCCCCCACCGACATCAACGCCGACGCCACCGCCTACGGTATCGGGTGACGATGCCAGACGTGCTGTGCTGGCGGATATCGGCGAACAGATCATTCTTCCGGCACTGCGTACGTTTGATACCGATGCAGCGGCACTGGTCGTAGCAGCTACTGACTATTCTGCGGCGCCAACCGATGCGGATGCGCGAGAAACGGCGCGCGCAGCTTGGAACACTGCCATGGATTCGTGGCAGCGCAATGAGGTGTTGCAGGTTGGCCCCGCTGGTCGGTCGACCAACCCTGACGCGGTGGCGGGCGGCCAAGACTTTCGAGAGTTGATTTATTCGTGGCCCTTTACGCTTGACGTTTGTGCCCTCGAGGCGGCCGCCTTTGACGGTGATGCAGTCAATGGCGCAACCGCCATCAATATTGTCGGGTTAGGGGCGCTGGAACACCTGTTGTTTACTGATGCTCCTCCGCCGGCATGTACGGCGCAACCCGACGCTGCAGCGCGTGCTGCGCATATTTTGAGGCTGGCTGAGCGTGTGGCGGTCCTGGCGACCAGTCTGACTCAGCGCTGGGAGCCAAACGGCGGCAATTTCATTGAGCAATGGAGTACGGCCGGGTTGTCTTCGAGCGTCACATATGCCGCCCCGCAAGACGCACTGGATTCACTCTCCATCGCCCTATTCTATGGAGAAAAGGTTACCAAAGATCGCAAAATTGCTCAGCCAACCGGCCTGCCTGCTACCGGGCTCACCTGTACACAACCGATCGCATGCCCGGAGTTTCTGGAGTCCCGCACGGCCAACCGCTCTGGCGAAAATCTGGCGATTAATGTTCAGGCCTTTAGAGATGTGTTCACTGGGGTGAACGGCGGCATGGGCGTTAACGATCTCCTGACCGGCATTGATCGTGAGGACTTGGCCGATCAAATTGTGCTGGAGTTGGATGCGACCCTCACTCAGCTGGACTTAATTGCGAACGCACAAGGTTTTGATGCCGCTGTTGAGGGCATCACCGATCGCGATGAGTGCGTCAATGCGTT
>JBCAZB010000146.1:0-6640 GCA_038533315.1 Pseudomonadota bacterium
CTGCGCCAACAATCACGTCGGGCAATGCCTTGGCGATCGCGGCAAGACACTGCATCGCCTCCGGCGTCCGCAGCACAACCTCGATCACTGTCAGCCCGCCAGCAGCGAGCGCTTCGGTTGTCGCAACGGCAATATCCGGATCGCTGGCCTGCACCAGCGGTACGATCGGGGCTTTAGCAAGACGTTCGAAAAGCTCAGTCATGTTGGTTTGAGTCTCTTGGCAACACGCGCCTGATGATACTGCAATCCGTTCGAGAGCTGACGATAAATTGCATTACGCAGGTTCGATTTTGATTCCAACAAGCGGCAGTTTATGAAGGCGCCGGATCCAGCAACAACGCTCGTCTGGCCCGCCGAAACACGCGCCCCATTCCGACGTTCGTTTTGCGTTGCGCGAGAAAATGACATAGTTTGCCGCCATCGGCGCAAGGGGGTTCGCATGGCCGCAAGCAATTTATGGCTCACGATCGGTAGCTGCGTCTTCTTCATGGCGCTGGTGGCGCTAGTGTCCTATCTGAAGACCAAAGGCGAAGTTGACACCAAAGACGGCTATTTCCTGGCAGGCCGCGGTCTGACCGGGATTTTTATTGCGGGCTCCATGTTGCTGACCAACTTGTCGGCGGAACAACTGATCGGCCTGAACGGCTCGGCTTATGGCTTCAACATGAGCAGCATGGCCTGGGAAGTTACCGCCGCATTCGCCACCATCTGCATGGCGCTCATTTTCCTGCCCCGCTACCTCGCTGGCGCATTTACGACCTTACCCGAGTTTTTGAAGTCCCGGTTCGATGATGATGTCCGCCGCATGTCGGTAGTGCTGTTCATGGTTGGCTATGGGTTGGTGACGATCCCCTCAGTGTTGTACTCCGGCTCAATTGCGGTGCTGCAGCTGTTCGATGTGCCAGCGCTCCTCGATGTCAGCTACAGCGTTGGACTGGTCATGACCATCGTTGCGATTGGTTGCATCGGAGCTTTTTATGCAGTTTTCGGCGGGCTCAAGGCGGTCGCCGTATCGGACACATTGAATGGCATCGGGTTGTTGATCATCGGCGTGACCGTACCGCTGCTCGGCCTTGCCGCACTTGGCGACGGCAGTGTCTCCGCAGGACTTGCGGTGATCACAACCGAGGACACGCACAAGCTGAATGCGATCGGCGGGCCGTCCGATCCGACGCCGTTTGCCACACTGTTCACGGGGATGATCTTTGCCAACCTGTTTTATTGGTGCACCAACCAGTATGTGATCCAGCGCACGCTCGGCGCCGCCAATCTCGCCGAAGGCCAAAAAGGTGTCTTGTTGTCCGGGTTTTTCAAGATTCTGGTTCCGTTCATGATGATGATCCCGGGTGTCATCGCCTACCATGCGTACGGCAGTGAGCTTGCGAGCATCGATCTTGCCTATCCACGCCTCATTCGCGATGTGTTGCCTGTGTTTATGTCGGGATTTTTCCTGGCTGTTCTACTTGGCGCCGTATTCAGCTCTTTCAACTCGCTGCTGAACAGCGCGGCGACACTGTTCTGCCTCGACGTCTATGCGCCGATGAAGGAGACGCCGCCCACGGATGCGCAAATGGTGCGCGTCGCGAAAATCGCCAGCGTAGTCATTGCCCTGTTCTCGTTCGTGGTTGCGCCGCTATTGCAGTTTGCGCCCGAAGGTTTGTGGCAGATCATTCGAATCTTCACCGGGTTCTACAACATCCCGGTCGTCGTCATTGTCATCGTTGGCCTGTTCACGCGCCGTGTACCGGCTATCGGCGCGAAAATCGTGATCGTCTTCCATGTCATCGCTTACGGGCTCGCAAAATTCGTATTCGACGACATCATCACGATCCACTTTTTGCATCTCTACGCGGTCCTGTTCCTGATCGAAGTGGCCATCATGCTGATCGCCGGCAAGATCAAACCGCGCAGCAGCGACTGGCAATACACACAACGAGATCTCGTCGATCTGACGCCGTGGCGCTATTCAACACCGGCCGCGGCGACCCTGTTCTCTGCCGTGATCTTCCTGTACCTGTTGTTTTCACCCATCGGCCTGGTCGACGGAATAAGCGGTCTTTTCTGGGTGCTTTGTGTCGGCTTGACGTTGGCAAACATGGCGCTTTGGACGGTTTACGCCCGAAGATCGGAAACGCGCTAGCCTTCCTGTTGCTTTTTAGCAACCAAACAGCCGTAAAATACAAACGTTTGCATTTTTGCATAAGCAGGCGTAAAACTGGCGGTGGGGTTTTATCAACAGGAGCTAGACATGCGTCTATCACGGGGGGTCGTGCTCGCAGCATCCGCTGCTGCGCTAGGCACGCTTACTATCAGTTACTCGGCGCCTGCCTTCGGGCAATCCGCGCTGGAAGAAATCATTGTCACCGCGCAAAAGCGTGAGGAAAGTCTGAATGACGTTCCGGTCGCGGTCTCGGTGCTCGGCGAACAGACGATCGAAGCCGCCTTCGCCAACAACCTTGAAGACTTGCAGGCGCTGGTGCCATCTGTGAGCTTCCGGACAGGCAACACCACACGGAACAGCGCTTTGACGGTGCGCGGTATCGGTACGATCTCGTTCAGTATCGCGGCTGAACCGAGCGTATCGACGGTAGTCGATAACGTGGTCCTTGGCCGTTCCGGTCAGGCGTTCGGCGACCTGTACGATTTAGAGCGCGTCGAAGTGCTGCGCGGGCCGCAGGGCACGCTGTTCGGCAAGAATGCGTCTGCTGGTGTGGTCAATATCACGACCCGACGACCGAGCGACGAGCTTGAAGGCTACCTCAGCGGCACATTTTTTCAGGACAATGAGACCATCCTTAGAGGTCGCGTTTCAGGTCCGTTGACCGACAACCTGCGTGGCAGCCTGACCGTTCTCAGCAGCGAGTTTGACGGCTACATCACCAACGTCTTCAACAACGAAACGGTCAACGGCTACGACAAACAAGGCATTCGGGCGATGCTCGACTACGATGTGTCGGATACCACCAATGTGATGTTCATCTTTGAAGACTATGACGCCGACAATAACTGCTGCGTCGATCTCGAGGCGAGACCCAGCGGTCGTAACCCGGCCTCCGAGGCAGCGCCCAACGGCACCGGTCTCGATCTGAACCAACGACTGGTCGATCATGACTTCGAAACACGCACGCTCGATTCAACGACAGCGATGTCGGTGCAGATCGAACACCAGTATGAAGAGTTCACGCTGACCTCGATCACAGCGCAACGCACCTGGAACAACACTGAGTTCCGTGAAGGTGATTTCACATCGATTGCCGGTGACAGCAATCTGCCGGTGTTTGGTGTGCCATTCCAGCTGCATGATGTCGGCCCGCAGGAATGGCGTCAGTTCTCGCAGGAGTTCCGCCTGTCTTCACCGATCGATCGTGCACTGACCTACCAGGTTGGCCTGTTCTATTGGAACATCGACTCCGAGCGTAATTTCACGCGCGACGCGAGCTGTCAGAACAACAACGGCCAGCTGAACGCGGCGATTGCCAATCACATCGAGTTCACCCTGGGTCAGGCAACGCCGACAGACCAGGAAGTGGCAGACTTCATCGCCGATAACGGTATCACCTGTAATGCTAACGACATCGTTGCCGCAACCGGCTTCATGAGCACCGAGTTCGACAACTTCGCGGTGTTCGGTGACGGTAACTACGCGATCAACGACACGTTGCGTCTGTTGTTCGGTTTGCGTTACACGCGCGATGAAGTGTCGTTCAACCATAACCGCGTCAACCTCGATGAATTCGGTCGTCGCGGTGTTGGTGTTCGCCCGCGTTTCTCGGATGGCAACAACCAGTTTGATACCAACCTCTCCGGCTCGACCGATGACACCAACGTCTCTGGCCGCGTCGGTGTTCAGTGGGATGTTCTGGATTCGACGATGGTCTACCTGACCTATGCTACGGGCTACAAAGGGCCGGCATTCAACGTCTTCTACAACATGGATGACGATGACATTAATCCGATCCTGGCTGAGGAATCAGACTCGATTGAGATCGGTGTCAAATATCAGGCAGACTGGGGGATCATCAACTTCGCCGCCTATGACACGGAAATCGAAAACTTCCAGGCGAATGATTTCGACACCTCTGACGGCACGACGATCACAGGCTTCACCAACGGTGGTGACGTTGAGACCTCCGGTTTCGAAGTTGACTTCCTGTTGCAACCGACCGATAACATCACCCTGAACGGTGGTTTCTCGATCTCGGATGCGGAGTCAACAACCGGTGCACCACTGCCGTTTGCGCCTGATACGAAGTACTCGGTCGGTGGTCAATGGGACTTCCCGCTCGCCAACGGCGCGACCTGGCAACTCAATGCCGCGTACATCTACACGGATGAGATCCTGTCCGGCAACATCGGACAGACTGACGAAGTGCCATTCTTGCTGCCGGACTACGGCATCCTGAATGCCAGCTTCGGCTATCACAGTGCGGATGAGAAACTGAGCGTCACGCTAATCGGTAAGAACCTGACCGATGAGCAGTATGCGACGACCTACTCTGGTGACGGTTTCCGTTATCAGATCCCACGCGGTGCTGATCGCTACTTCGGCATCAACGTCAGAACCAACTTCTGAGAAAGGGTCAACGGGCAGTCTTCGGACTGCCCGTTGACGCTCTGACGATCAGCTGCGGCGCCGGTAACCGCGGCGCTCTAGGGGATTTTCCCTGTCCGATACTCACCAGATGCCTGACGCTATGCTGACCGATCTCATACATCGGCCATGCGACTGTCGTCAGTGGCGGTTCGACAAGACCTGACAATTGAATATTGTCGTGACCGGCAATCGAAACATCGTCAGGCACCCGCAATCCTCTTTCACGCAAAACGTGAATCAGCGCGATCGCACTGACATCATTCCACGCAAACACGGCCGTCGGCATCGGGGAAAGATCTAGCAAGCGATCTGCGATATGCGCCGCACTGTCGGTGCTGCCGTCGAACCGAAAGATCCAGTCTGGCTCATAGCCCAGTCCCTTTTGTTCGAGCACCTGCCGATAAGCTGCCATTTTTGGCTCATTGCCAGGCTGCGCGGGACCTCGCACAAAACCAATTCGCCGGTGACCCAGTGCGTAGAGGTGCTCGAGAATATCGATGCTGCCTTTGATGCGGTCACAACTGACATGATGCGATGCTTCAGGACGGTTGATATGCACGAGTGGCACCGGTGGATCGAGCTCGTCGTAGAAGCCTTGCGGAATCCGCGCCATAGCCACGAGCAAACCATCGACCTCCAGCTCGAGGAAGAGCTTAAGCGCTTCGCGCTCAGCCGCCTCTTCACCGAGCGTATCGTTGATCACGATACGAAGATCATGTTTGACGGCTTCGTTCTCCATGCCACGCGCCAGTTCCGCGAAAAACGGGTTGGTCATGTCGGGGATGACAAGACCGATCAATCCGCTGCTGCGTTTGACCAGCGTGCGTGCAGCCATATTGGGGACATAGCCCATCTCTTCGGCCAACGCAGCGACCCGCTCACGCGTGGCCTGCTTGACCCGCTCGCTGCCTTGCAGCGCGCGAGTGACGGTCGAAGGATCGACTGATGCCGCACGTGCAATGTCTTTGATCGTCACACGTTTTCGAAATTCGTTCTTTTTACTCAATTCTGCGCCCGGGTACAGTGAGTTATATAGCTTACCGCATATCTGATTTCACTAAATACAAACGTTTGTATTTTTTGCTTTCGGGGCGTAAAGTTAGACAACACAGCGAATGTCGCTGGGTTGGGGGTTAACAAATGACAGAGCGCAACAAACCGCGCCTCAGATTCTTCGAGTCTGCGCCAGGGCAGCGACATGTCACTGACAGAGATCGCTATCTTTATCGTCATGGCGCACCACGCTTCAAGGCCAATGTGATTGGGACAGGCACCATTGGTCAGGAGCACATGCGGGTCGCCACACTACTCGGCAAAGTCGCGATCCACGGCATCTATGACGCCAGTGATCACAGCATGGATGTCGCAGAGACCGAGTTCAAAAAGCTCAGTGACTTTCCACTCGTGCGCTACGACTCACTTGACGCGGCATGCAATGACGATGTGGACGTCCTGTTTATTTGCACGCCAAATTTTTCGCACATCGACGTACTAAGAACCGCCGCCCAATCGGGCAAGGCCATTTTTCTCGAAAAACCCATGGCAACCACGTTGCTGGACGCAGCCGCAATTGTTGATATCGCTAAGCGCTACGACAGCTTTATCCAGGTCGGTCTGCAGTATCGGTACAAAGCAGCGTACGTCGAAGCCAGGCATGAGATCGTCGATCGTCAGTCGATCGGACCGGTGCGAAGTATTGCCATGCGCGAGTTTCGACCGCCGTTCCTCGATAAGGTCGCGCAATGGAACAAGTTCAATCGTTACAGCGGCGGCACACTGGTGGAGAAATGCTGTCACTATTTTGACCTGATCAATCTATTCGCCGCCGGCCGCGCGACACGGGTTTACGCCACCAGTCAGCAGGCGGTCAATTACAAAGACTTCAGTTATCAGAATGAAGCCTCTGATATCGATGACCTTGCGTCGGTGATCATCAATTACGACAACGGCGTCCAGGCCAGTTTCTCACTGTGTATGTTCTGTCCGAACTTCGAGGAAGATCTGACGATTTGTGGCGATCTCGGTCGATTGACAGCAACGGAGCGG
>JBCAZB010000147.1:0-6635 GCA_038533315.1 Pseudomonadota bacterium
GCGTCGCCGAACAACATCCGCGTATTGTCTTTGAAAAACAGTGGGTTCTGGACGCCAAGGACACTCTTGATGACGTGCTACGCAACCTGCAGGGATAAGGAATTATCGTGAGCCACGAAAACCACGCGACGACCGTGATCTTAGGGTCAGGGCCGGCGGGCTACTCCGCCGCTGTCTACGCGGCGCGCGCCAATCTCAAGCCGATGCTGATCACCGGCACCGAGATCGGCGGGCAGTTAACGACGACGACCGACGTCGACAACTGGCCCGGCGATGTAGAAGGCTTGCAAGGCCCGGCGCTGATGGAGCGGATGAAAGCGCACGCAGAGCGGTTTGATACCAAGATCGTACTCGACCATATCGAGTCCGTAGATTTTTCGTCACGCCCGTTTGTCTTGCGTGGCGGGAGTACCGAGTACACCGCGGATTCTGTGATTATCGCGACGGGCGCGTCAGCGAAGTATCTTGGCCTACCATCCGAACAGGCGTTTATGGGCAAGGGTGTGAGCGCCTGCGCCACCTGTGACGGATTTTTCTACCGCGGGCGACGCGTTGCCGTCATCGGCGGTGGTAACACGGCGGTCGAGGAAGCGTTGTATCTGTCGAATATCGCGAGCGAAGTCGTGCTGGTGCATCGTCGCGATAGTTTGCGCGCTGAGAAGATCCTGCAAGACAAGCTGTTCGAGAAGGAAAAGAATGGCAACGTCACCATTCATTGGGACCACACGCTGGATGAAGTGCTCGGTGACGATAGCGGTGTCACCGGCATGCGCATCCGTGGTGTGAAGACGGATGAGACACTCGATATCGATGTGCATGGCGTTTTCATTGCGATCGGGCACAAGCCCAATACCGATATTTTTGCGGGCCAACTCGATATGAACCACGGTTATATTATTATCCAGAGCGGCTTGAACGGTGGCGCGACCGCGACCAGCGTTCCGGGCGTTTTTGCGGCAGGGGATGTCGCGGATCAAGTCTATCGACAAGCGATCACATCAGCCGGTTTCGGTTGCATGGCGGCGCTGGACGCCGAGAAATTTATCGACGGTATCGCGGACAGCTAGCCGCGCACCTCGAGGGGGCTTTATACAGTGAGCGTCTATGATAATGCTGCTTACGAGCAGCACGAGCGTGTCGTGCATTGCAACGACCCGGTATCAGGCCTACGGGCAATCATCGCGATCCATTCAACGGCCCTCGGACCTGCCGGCGGGGGTTGCCGGTTCTGGCAGTACGAGAGCGGCTTATCGGCACTGACCGACGTGCTGAGGCTGTCCCGCGGTATGAGCTACAAGAACGCGATGGCCGGTCTCAAAATGGGGGGTGGCAAAGCTGTCATCATGGCGCCGCCAGATCGACGCTTGACCGACGATCTGTTGCGCGCGTTTGGTGACTTCGTCGATACGCTCGACGGCGTCTACATTACCGCGGAAGATGTCGGCATGAGTGTCGGCGCGATGCAGATTGTGGCGGAGCGTACGCGTTACGTTGCGGGTTTGCCGCGTGGCGAAGGCGAGGCGGGTGGTGACCCATCGCCCAAAACTGCTGACGGCGTGTTCGCGGGCATCAAGGCGGCGGTTGCTTTCAAACACGGCAAGGACTCGCTGGACGGACTGCACGTCGCGGTGCAGGGTGTCGGTAATGTCGGATTGAGCTTGTGTCGATCGCTCGCGGCTGCAGGCGCTCGACTGACCGTCGCTGACATCAACGAGGCGCGCGTCAGAATGGTCTGCGAAGAGCTTGGTGCAACGGCTGCTTCGCTCGATGAAATCCTGACCACCCAAGCCGATGTGCTGGCGCCGTGTGCACTGGGTGCGATCCTGAACGAAACGTCCATTCCTAGCCTCAATGTCGACATCGTTGCCGGGGCCGCGAACAATCAGCTGGCGACCGACGAGGACGGCCAGCGACTGTTCGATGCCGGTATCGTCTATGCGCCAGACTACGTGATCAACGCCGGTGGGATTATCAACGTGGCCTGCGAGTTTGAGGGTGGTATCAGCAATGCTGTGGTCGACCAGCGCGTACAGGAAATTGGCGCACGTCTAGCGACAATATTCGAGCAGTCCGCCGGCGAATGTCGCCCGACCAACGACATCGCAGATAAACTCGCGAAACAACTGATCGGTCGTGATATCGACTCAGCTGATCTGATCAAACACTGACATAAACTTCGCCGGCTCGGGTCGATCGCTTGGCTTGGTCGATCGGTAGCTGTAGCGAATGATGTTGTTGCTGTCGGTGACGAGCACAGTTGGCAGGATCGTGCGGCGCCCGAAGTCCTCATGAAAGCGCTCCGGGATCGTTTCATCGTCGACCAGATTCAACGCGCTCGCTGCTCCAAGCCCTGCATCCAGCCAGAACTCAAATTTGACGCCAAACTGTTCAGCGACACGCTCGGTTATTGCGAGTGGCTTGCGTGTGACGATGATCAAACGTCCGCCTGCTTCGGTGATTTTACGGTAGTGATCGGTGACAGATTTCACCTGTTCAGTACAAAACGGACACCAGCTGCCGCGGACAAACAACAAGACGCTGCGTGAGCCACGCAGGCTCTCGCTCGTGACCTGCTGACCATCTTCCGTCTGGCAGTGGAAGGGTGGTAACAGCTTGCCGGGTCGCAGCGCGGCATCGATCTGTTTTCCCGAGCGATTACTGAGAAACACAACGGACAATGCTGCGGCGACAGCAAACAAGCTCAACACAAGGGCAGTATTCATGACGGCGGTCCGATTATTCGCTGACGTTGAGTACTATTTTACCCATATGCTGACCAGACTCCATGAGTGTATGGGCGTCGGCCGCTTGTGCGAGCGGGAACTGTTCATAAATCATCGGCACGACACCGCCACTAGCCAGCAGCGGCCAGACGTCGCGTTCCAATTCGGTCGCGATATCCGTCTTCTGTGAATCGGTTTGCGGGCGTAATGTTGAGCCGGTTACGGTCAGCCGCTTGCGTAGTATATGGCCCATATTGATCGACTCGGCGACCGCACCGCCGAGTAGCGCGATCAGCACATAGCGACCGTCCATCCGGAGCAGCGACAGTCCCTGCTCGACATACACGCCACCGACCATATCCAACAACACATCAACCCCATCGGGTGAGTGCTCTTGCGCCTCGACGAGCCAATCACCGCTCTTGTAGTTGATAGCTAGATCGGCACCGAGCGCTGTACAAAAATCGCATTTCTCGTCTGTGCCGGCCGTCGTAAGCACGGTGTGCCCGAGTGCTTTGGCTATCTGGATTGCCATCGAGCCGATGCCGCTGGAACCACCATGAATGAGTAGTGCGTCACCCGGCCATACACCAGCGCGCATCCACAGATTTGAGTACACGGTAAATGCTGTCTCTGGTACCGCAGCCGCCAGAATGGGCGACATACCGTCAGGTATGGGTAAGCAATGCCCAGCATGTGCCACCACATACTCGGCATAGCCGCCACCGTGCGTTAACGCGCAAACTCGGTCACCGGTTTGCCAGCGCGCTACCTCGGACCCAACCGCGACCACTTCGCCGGATACCTCCAGGCCCGGCAAATCGCTGGCGCCCGGGGGCGGTGGGTAAAGCCCCTCACGCTGAAAACAGTCAGGTCTATTGATACCGGCCGCGATCACCCGTATGAGTACCTGGTCTGAAGCCGGCGTCGGCACAGCTCGATCTTCGGCAATCAGTACGTCGGGTCCGCCGGGCTTTGAAATCGCGATGGCTTTCATGGTTGTCGGTGGCACAAGTTGCTCCTCGCTGGTTTGCGCCAGAGCCTAGGCGCTCCACCGTCGCTGCGCAAGCACACACTTGCCAACCCGCTATCAGCAACGCACACTGCGTGCGCATCGAAAACGGGGAACATGATGGCTATTCGCAACAAGACACACGGCATTGTCGCCAAACTGCAAGGCTGGCCGGCCGGGCTGAACATTTTCTCGCGGTTGGTTTGTTGGCAGGCGCCATACTTCGCGACCGTACGTCCGCGCTTCACGGCACTCAAGCCAGGCTATGCGCAAGCGACGGTTCGAAAGCGCCGGCGAGTGACCAATCACCTGGGGACCGTGCATGCCATCGCAATGGCGAATCTGTGTGAGTTTGTCGGTGGCACGCTGATGGAGGTCAGCATTGCACCGAATATGCGCTGGATTCCAAAAGGTATGGATATTCGTTACTTGCGCAAGGCGGAAACCGATGTCACCGCGACCTGCGAGATTGCCGACTACGATTGGGAAGAGACGCAGGATGTCGTACTGTCGGTGAAAGTGACCGACACCAGCGGCGAAACGGTGGCGACTGCGGAAATTCCGATGTACGTATCGCCGAAGCCGAAGCGCTAGGCCACCATTCGGGCCGACGATCTATTTTTCTCACTCAATACGATTCGTTCGAAAAACAGTTCCTCGGCCAGGAGGCGTGAGCGCAAGATCTTGGGGTCCGGTCGAGTGCTGGGACAGCGATGTATTTTCTTCACTCGATACGACTCGTTCAGAAAACACCTCCCTGACCCTGCCAAGCGTATTGCCCCATCGCTAAGGTCTGTTGAGACCTGTCTTGCAACCGGGGTTGCGTTGAGAGCGAGTGGTTTCGAGCGAGCAAGGCAAACACGGTTGTGTCATTCAGATTAGCCAGTGTTATCGGTCTCCTACCGCAGCACTTGCTGCAGGAATTGTTCAGTGTCGGCCGCGGTGCGGGCTGGAATTTCTTCCATCGGTACGTGCCCGACGCCGGGGTAGGTGATGACTTGGGAGTTAGGGATAGCGTTCGCAAACCGTGTGGCATCAGCAACCGGGATCCAAGTGTCTTCTTCGCCCCAGAGAATCAGTGTTGGCGTCGTGATTTCCGGTAGTCGCTCAACTGGCGTTTTGGAAAACTGACGGGCCTTATCGACGAACGCCTGCCGGTTACCGCCATACAGTGACAATTGGTAATAGCGTTCGATGAGTTCCTCGGTGACCAAGCTGTCATCGCCGTAGACATCGTAGATGCTACTTTCGTATAAGCTGCGCGGTGCAAACCACGGTACGACATGGTGGAGCAGCGGCGTGTTGGCGAGTCGAAAAGCCAGTGGTGGCGGCTTACTCTCATCCACGAACCCACTGGGGTCAATTAGCACCAGTGCCGTCAGGTCGCCAGGGTGAGACAGTGCATACTGCCAGGCAATGTTGCCGCCCAGTGAATTCCCAATCAGTGCGAAATCATCAATATCCAACGCTTCAGCGAATTGGTCGACAAACTGGACGTAGCGCGCGGCGGAATAGTCACGGTCTTCTCTCGCACCGGTAAGTCCGAAGCCGGGAAGATCGACGCGTACGATGTTGTAGTCGTCACCCAGTGCATCGACCCACCCATCCCAGGTGTGCAGGGAGGAGGCAGTCCCATGTAGCAGCAACAACAACGGCCCGTCTGTATTACCTTCACGACGGTAGTGCACAGAGGCACCGCCCAGCTCCAGAAACTCTGACGTCGGCGCGATGTAACGTTGCAGATCCTTACGATCCAAGGGTGGTTGGTAGGCGATCAGCACGACAATAGACGCGGCGATCATTAGCGCAATGCCAGTGCGATAGAGACGTTTTCGTGCGGTGCCCATGCTGGTCCGTGTTTGGCTTGAGATCGGGAGTTGATTGTCACACACTTAGCGCCGTGACGGGGGAACACAGACATGCGCGATGAATGATCGAAATTTGCAGATTGAAGACTGTGCTGCGCCGGTCGTGCATCGCGGCCAAGTGTTGCGCGAGTGGATCGATGTTAACGATCACATGAATGTCGCTTATTACCTGTTGGCCTTTGATTATGGCATCGATGGCTTGTGGCAGACCTTCGGCATCACCGACGAGCGGCGCGATGCGACCGGCAGCTCGACGTTTGCCGTCGAGTCGCATATTCGTTATCTCAACGAACTCGTACTGGATGAGCCATTTGTTGTTAAAAGTCAGATTATCGCGTTTGACGACAAGCGCCTGCACCAATACCAATATCTGTTCTCTGAGCGAAGCGGTCTGCTTAGCGCGACGTGCGAATGGTTGCATCTGCACGTCAACCTGACGACACGGCGCGTATCGCCATGGCCTGACGACCTGTTGCACAACATCGCGAACCACCCCTGCACCATGACCGACCTGCCGACGCCCGCAGCGTTGGGGCAGACGATCAAGATTGCACACCCTCTGACCACGAGTGAATACCAATGACACGCAACTATATTCTGGCTATCGATCAAGGCACGACCAGCAGTCGCGCCATTGTTTTCGATCAGCAGCTGCAGCCCAAAGCATCCGCACAACAGGAATTCACCCAGCATTTTCCAAAAAGCGGCTGGGTGGAGCATGATGCCACGGAGATTTGGGATAGCGTCGTTGCTGTGTGCCGCGAGGCACTGGACAAAGCGCAGCTCACAGCCAAAGACATCGCCGCGATCGGTATCACCAACCAACGTGAGACAACGGTAGTCTGGGACAGAACGACCGGCAAACCGATTGCCAATGCCATTGTTTGGCAGGATCGCCGTACCGCAGCGACTTGTCGTGAGCTGCAGAAGGCCGGCCATGCCGACATTGTTGCCGACAAAGCCGGCTTGCGTCTGGACCCGTATTTCTCCGCAACCAAAGTGGCCTGGTTGCTCGATAACACGGACGGTGCG
>JBCAZB010000148.1:0-6634 GCA_038533315.1 Pseudomonadota bacterium
GAACCGACGAGTTTTTGCATATGAATCCCAACGGTCGTGTGCCGCTGCTACGGCTGATTGATGGCCAATGCCTGGCTGAATCCAATGCCATTTGCTGGTATCTCGCCGAGTCGAGCGCGTTGTTGCCGAATGATCGTTACGCTCGCGCTGCCGTTTTGCAATGGCAGTGTTTCGAGCAGTACAACCACGAACCAAACATCGCCGTCGCACGCTTCATTCGGCAGTTTTTACCTTGGCCCAATGAACGTGTTGATGAGTATCATGCGAAGCAGGCGGGCGGGCATCAAGCGCTGGCGGTAATGGAGCAGCACTTGAGCGACCGTGAGTGGTTTGTCGGTGAGTCCTTGTCTCTGGCGGACATCGCTTTGTATGCGTACACCCATGTCGCCGATGAGGGCGGATTTTCATTGCGCGATTATGAGGCATTGCGCGCGTGGCTCGCACGCTGCGCCGATGCGTTGCCGGATATCCGAAATAATTAGCCGCCTCTGCTATTATCGCGCGATGAACCTTGTCCCATTTACAGCTTTTTACGGCGAGCAGAGATCGAGCGTTTGAGTCAGATTGAACCCAAAGTTATCGGGCGCGCCGAACATTGCGTCTCACGCAAACATATCTCCAAAGCCGCTTTGAAGGTCCTTTACACGCTCAAGGATGCCGGTTTTCAGGCCTTCCTCGTCGGCGGCGCGGTTCGCGATCTGCTGCTAGGTGGACGCCCCAAGGACTTCGATGTGGGGACCGACGCGGATCCGGACCAAATCCACGAGTTGTTCCGTAATTCACGCATCATCGGTCGGCGATTCCGTTTAGTTCACGTGCGTTTCGGACGCGAGATTATCGAGGTCGCCACGTTTCGTGCCGCTTCTGATCCTGATATTGATGAAGAGCGTTCCGATGACGAAGGCCGATTGCTGCGCGACAACCGCTACGGCAGTATTGATGAGGATGTCTGGCGGCGTGATTTCACGGTCAATGCGCTGTACTACAACATCGCTGATTTTTCGGTTTGGGATTACGTCGGTGGCGTCGATGATGTCCGCGACAAACGCCTCGAATTGATCGGCGAGCCATCGCGCCGACTGCGCGAGGATCCGGTGCGTGTCTTGCGCGCTGTGCGCTTCGCGGCCAAGCTCGGATTCGATATGGAGGATTCGCTGACCGAAGCGATCGCAGCCCACAAGCAACTGCTATCGAATATTCCACCGGCACGACTATTCGATGAGTTTTTGAAAATGTTCCAGGCGGGCTTTGCCGAACAGAGTTTTCTCGCATTGCGCCGTTTCGAGGTCTTTCGCGAGCTGTTTCCAGATACATTGCTCGGACTGGAAGCGCACGATGGCGATGTGTTCGAACAATTTATCGTGCAGGCGCTGCGCAACACCGATGCCCGGGTGGCTGCGGGCAAGCCGATCACACCCATGTTCCTGCTCGGCGTGTTTTTGTGGTGGCCCATCAAAGCGCGTGCGCGCGCGTTCGTCGAAGATGATGGTGTGAGCTACGTGCAAGCTTTGGGTCGCGCAACCTACGATTGCCTGGCACGCCAACAAGCTCTGATCGCTATTCCACGGCGCTTCGGTGCGCCACTTCGCGAAATGGTCACCATGCAACCGCGTTTCGAGCGTATGCGTGGTGGTCGGGCGTTGGGTTTTTTGGAGCATCGGCGCTTCCGCGCAGCCTACGACTTCATGCTGTTGCGCCAATCGGTTGGCGAAGTCGAGGACTCTGTCGCCGAGTTTTGGACCAACGTGCAGACACTAGAACAGGCCGATCGTGTGCAGGCGTTTGGTTTGAGCCGAAAATCCGAGGGTGGAGATCGGCCGAAACGCCGTCGTCGTCGTCGCCGCAAGCCGAAGGCGACGCATGACGAGTAATCGCTGGCAGCCTGTTTACGTCGGCATCGGTAGCAACCTCGACCAACCCGCGCTGCAGGTGAGAAATGCGATGCAGGCGCTATTGCAGCTTTCAGAAGTCGTTGGCTGGTTGTTCTCTCGTTGTTATGCGTCGCCGCCGATGGGGCCACAGGATCAACCATCGTTTGTGAACGCTGTCGCCGGCGGGCTGACGCGAGCGTCAGCGGACACGATGCTCGGCGCGTTGCAGCGTATCGAGCTGGCAGCTGGGCGTAGTCGAGAAGGGCGGCGCTGGGGGCCCCGAGTTTTGGATTTAGACCTGCTGGCACTGGGTCGCACACGCCAGTCGGATTCGTCGCTGACTGTGCCGCATCCGGGGATTGGTGAGCGTCGCTTTGTGCTCGCACCCTGGTCAGACATTGCCGCCGAATTTGAGATTCCTGGGCTTGGGACTGTCGCTCAGTGCTTGAGAACGGTGCCGGGTAAGGCCACTGTCATCGCCACGGAAGCGGCATGAAGCCGGTGGTTGGCGGTCAATGGCCCCAGTTCGTTGTCGTTGAGGGTCCTATCGGTGTCGGCAAGTCGGCGCTGGCACGCAAGATCGCTGAGCGCTTCGGCAGCACGGCGACGTTAGAGCGATCCGACGACAATCCCTTTCTTGAGCGCTTTTATGCGGACCGCCGACGCGGCGCTTTGCCTGCACAATTGTTTTGTCTTTTCAATCGCGCCAGCGATCTGGATCTTTTGCGGCAGGAGGATATGTTCAGCCCTGTACGGGTTGCCGATTTCCTGATTGCACGTGATCGATTATTTGCCGAAATCAATCTCGATCCGGATGAGCTGAAACTGTATGACCAGGTGGCGGCCAGTCTGGATATCGAAGTTCCAGCACCGGATTTAGTGATCTATCTGCAAGCGCCGGTCGCGACTTTGCGCGCGCGTATCAACGCGCGAAACCCCGAGTCTGGTAGCCGATTTGACGATACCTACCTTGAGCAGGTGGCGGACGCTTACACCAGGTTTTTCTTTGCCTACGATGACTCGCCACTGCTGATCGTCAACGTGGCGGCGTTTGATCCCGTCGCGAACAGTGCCGATTTTGACGCGTTGTTTGAGCAAATCGTTAGAAGTCGCAGGGGACGTCATTTTTTCAACCCGATCACGTCCGCCGCGATGCCCTGATCCGGGCGCAGGTTTGCGCTATCATGCAGCGCAGCAAAAACAATCACAGGCTTATCTATGTACACCCAGCTCGAGCAGCGCAGTATGGACCAGCCGCCAGTCAATGTTGGCACGCTGGCAAAAATGAAGGCAGAGGGCACACCTATCGCTTGTCTGACCGCCTACGACGCGAGCTTTGCCGCCTTGGTTGATCGTGCGGGTGTCGATGTTGTTCTGGTCGGCGATTCGCTAGGCATGGTCATACAAGGGCACGACACGACGGTGCCGGTGACGGTCGACGACGTGATCTATCACTCCCGCACAGTCGCACGCGGATTACAGCACGCGTTTCTGATCGCGGACATGCCCTTCATGAGCTACACCACGCCATTGCAGGCCTTGGACAACTCGGTCCGTCTGATGCAGGAAGGCGGTGCCATGATGATCAAGCTGGAAGGCGGAGAAGGGCAGATCGAAATTGTTGAGCATCTTGCCCGGCACGATATTCCGGTTTGTGCCCATATCGGGCTGAAGCCACAGAGTGTGCACAAGATTGGCGGTTTCAAAGTGCAGGGCCGTGAGCCTGAGAAAGCGCGTGAAATGGTAGAGGCGGCCAAGCGACTCGAGGATGTCGGTGCGGATATCGTGCTGCTGGAGTGCGTGCCTAACGAACTGGGTGCCGCGGTGCGTGATGCGCTGAGTGTTCCGGTGATTGGTATCGGTGCAGGCCCGGAGGTCGATGGCCAGATTCTGGTGTTGTACGACATTCTCGGCATTACGCTCGGGCGCACACCGCGCTTTGTACGTAACTACGCCGACGGCGCGAATTCGCCGCTGGAAGCAATCGCTGCGTATATCGCGTCGGTGAAGGATCGATCCTATCCTGCCCCTGAACACTGTTTCTCCTGACCGCGTGGCGCGCTAGTCATGCAAGTCGTACAGTCTTTGTCGGTTATGCGCGAGCAGATCGAGGCGTGGAGAGCAGCCGGTGATCGCATCGTTTTTGTGCCGACGATGGGCAACTTGCATGCCGGACACCTGAGCCTTGTGCTTACGGCTCAGAACCTTGGCGAGCGTGTGATCGTCAGTATCTATGTCAATCCGACGCAGTTTGGTGCGAACGAAGACTTCGGCAACTATCCGCGAACATTGGAAGCGGACTGTCGCCGCCTGATGGATGCCGGAGCTGATCTTGTGTTCACGCCGGAAGAGGCGACCATGTATCCGCTTGGTGTGCGGCACGCGACGCACATGCATGTCCCCGGTATCTCCGCCAAGTTGGACGGCAAACATCGCCCGGGTCATTTCGATGGCGTAGCGACAGTTGTTTGTCGTCTGTTTGCGATGGTAAACCCCGACAAAGCCGTGTTTGGACAAAAGGATTTTCAACAATTGCAGGTCATCCGTCAGATGGTGCGCGATCTGTCGCTGCCGGTTGAGGTACACCACGGCGCTACGGTACGCGAGGACGATGGTCTGGCGATGAGCTCGCGCAATCAGTATCTCGATGCACAAGAGCGCGAGACCGCGCCGATTCTGTATCAGCAGCTCACCGGTATTCGACAGGCACTGGAAGAGGGTCGACGGGACTATCGTGCGCTGGAGGCCGAAGCCATCGCAACACTTGAGGAGGCGGGTTTTTTGCCGGATTACATATCGATCCGCGACCCGGACACTCTGCGCAAGGCACGCAAGCCCGAGGTAAGGCAGTGGGTGGTACTCGGTGCCGCGCTGCTGGGTAAGGCTCGCTTGATCGACAACGTCATCGTCGACATGCGCGCCTGAGCGAAGGCGTCGCGCTGTGACAGCAGGGCGCTCGACATTCCACCCGATTAACTCGTTTCAGGTGTACGACCTGAATGCCGTCGATGCTACGGGTGTGCTCGATTTGGCAAACGAAGGTCATCTGTTGCTTCTGTGTCCGCTACACGGGATGGTCGAAGTCGATGATCGGTGTATCGATGCGAATCACTACACCTACCTACAATGCGCACCTGATTTGCCCCGTTTGCAGATTCGGGCAAGTACCCGAACGGCGCGCCTGTTGTTGTGTTTCGTGAGTCCTGCCTTCGTTCGTGAGATCGCGGCGTTCCTTGGCGTGCCGGGTGAGTTCACCAATCTGCTCGAGCGGTTCCCGTTACCGCAAGGGGACGATTTGTCGACGAGTCTGGTGAGCTTGGCAGCGACTGACGATCCTGACATCGCCGATGAGATTTTCATGGATATTGTAGGGCAGGTCGTATCGCTGCAGCGTGCACGCCACGCGGCCATGCAACGAGTCAGTACCAAGAAGCATATGACGCAGGCCCATCTCGTCAATCGTCTTCTCGTTGCCCGTCAGTACATCGACGCACGTTATCTGGAACCACTATCCACGCGTGATGTCGCCAAGGCGGCAGCGATTTCCGAGTATTATCTGGCGCGCCTGTTTCGGTCCGCCTTTGCTACTAGCGTGCACCAGTACCTGTTAGGGCGGCGCATGCACTTCGCGAGAGCCCAGTTCGGCAGTTCGCGGACCTCGATCACCGAGGTTGCTGCACAACTCGGTTACCGCAGTCTCAGTGCGTTCATCACGGCGTTCCGTAAGGCCTACGGCATGACACCGTCCGCTTATCGAGCCTCGCTGAAAATTAGCAGGAAATAGCAAGCGCATTGTCCACACCCTTGATAGCGTGGGACTGTGTCAACCAAGCGGAGCGCATCATGACCAGCATCGAAGCGAAAAACGTCAACCACCCCAACCATCGCGAGAACCTCAATGAGACAAAGTATCAGATCATTCGGGACGCCATGCATGCGGTTTTGCCTGCGACAGGCGGCATGACGTTTAAAGCGATGGAAGATGCTGTGAAGCGCCGCTTATCAGATGACGAGCGTACCGAGGATTTGTTTCCCAAGCCCGGCTCGATTCGCTGGTATTGCAAGGCGGTGCAGTTGGATCTCGAAGCCAGAGGCGAGATCGAGCGAATCGCCAAAGTGTCGCCGATGCAGCTCAGGCGCGTGTCAGGCCGGAACTAGGGTGCTTCTGCCAGCAACTGTTTCTCTAGCGCATCGAACTCGGCCTGATCCTCGTCTTTCACGGCCGGAAACTCGATGGGTAATGCCTGCAGCGTACGCCGTACGATGTCAGCGACCCTATAACGCATCGCGGGTTTGTCATCCGCAGGGATCGCATACCAGGGTGCCCATGGCTTGGATGTCGCCGCAATCGCTGCTTCATAGGCTGCCATGTAGGCGTCCCAGTGAGCACGCTCCTTGACGTCGTTTGGTTCGAATTTCCAGCGCTTTTTGGCGACTTGCAGTCGACTCAGAAAACGTTGGCGTTGCTCCTCTTTTGAGACGTTCAGGAAGAACTTGATGATCACGGTGCCGTTGCGTGCCAGGTGTAGCTCCTGATCCGCGATGGATGTCAGTCTTTGCTGCCACAGTGTATCGCCATCAGTAGCAATCGGAATACGCTGCGATTTCAGGATGCTGGGATGAACGCGCACCACCAGCACCTCTTCATACTGGCTACGATTGAAAACGCCAATACGGCCACGTTCCGGCAGCGCGCGCGTCGTGCGCCACAGGAAGTCGTGGTCCAGTTCTGTTGACGACGGTCGCTTGAAACTGTTCACCTG
>JBCAZB010000149.1:0-6598 GCA_038533315.1 Pseudomonadota bacterium
TTCGAAGACAAAGAGGGACTCTCATATCAAAAATCCGGTGAATTTATTCCCACCACGACCAGCTGGAATATTGACTTCGAACCTGGACGTGGAGCGCGAGATCGCGAGTGGTGCTTTTATGTCGAAGCAGTGGATGAGCGCGTCGGGCGAGATGAAAAAGGTAGGAGCCCAACCGTTTGCGAAGTTGCAAAGCTAATGCGGCCAAACGACAGCATAAGTACGGTCTCTGCAGTCGAAGTCTACAATTGCGATCCACAATCGCGTAGCGCACGCATCTGGATTAAACCGATTGATGCTAGCAGCTGGGACGATAAAGGTGTCCTTCAGCACCAAGGCGGATCAGGCGGTTGCCCTTCGACCGGAAGCCCCAAAAAATTGACTCTTAGCGAAGGACAGACCTACTTTATTGTAGCAATTGAGTCTGGCTGCGGCTCTTCTAATCCCGACGCTCTCAACTCAACTTGTCGCTTACTTCAAACCGCAGCAGGGCCTGGCAGTCCTGACGGCCCCGTGTACGCAGTCACTATAGGTGGAGATACGTTCTGAGTAGCATCTATCGGCAGCTAGCGTGGTCTCGCGCTAGCTGCCCAACTCCGCCTTCAACCACGCCATGGTGAGCTTCAGTTCGCGGCCCAGCGTCGTTGTGGATAACCCGGTTACCGCCGCCAGCTCACGACCGGTCAGGCCACCGAAATACTTCAACTCGACGATCTGTGCTTTGCGCTCATCGATTTCAGCAAGTTTGGTAATCGCCGCGTCGATTTCCAGCAATCGGAGATCGTTGTCGTCGCCTGCCACTGACGACTCGTCGAGTGTGATGTTGATCGCCTCCTTGCCGCCGCGTTTCTTCGCGGTCCGGGCATTCGCGTGATTGATCAAGAGACGACGCATCATGCGCGCGGCAAGACCGAAAAAATGCGCGCGGTCCTGCCACGACACATCAACGTTAACGAGCTTCAGGAAAGCCTCGTTGACCAGCGCGGTTGGCTGCAGCGTGTGCGACGCTTTTTCGCCTGAGAACGCACGTCGTGCAAGACGATGCAACTCTTCGTAGACCATCGGCGACAACGCATCGAGCGCCGCCTCATCACCGCCGGACCATTGCTGCAGCAACTGCGTAATGTGACCAGCATCAGACATCCTATGCGCCGCCTTTCGCTTCGCACTGTTGCGACCGGGTTCGCATGTCGTCAGACCAATCCGGCTCCGATGCCGCAGATTGCTGCCACTCGTCGAGCGCGCGTTGCAGGAACCCTGCTGCACGATCACATTGGCCGGCGTCAATCGCAATTTGTGTGACCTCGCGTAACGCCAGCGCTCTGCGTCTCGGTGGACTTTGTGCTGCGTGGATCTCCAAGCCGAGCTCGGCATCTGCAAACGCCGCATCGGTGTTCGCCATGGCCTGGTGTACCTTTGCGCGACCGATCAGGTAATTCGCGACACGAATGTTGTCATCGCCACTGGCCGCGCGCTGGATACGTAGCGCGGCATTGAGGTGCTCGAGTGCTTTGTCGTAGTCACCCAACTCGCGCGAGAAATCGCCAATCTTGCTGTGCGTGATCGCCATCCCTGGATGGTCATCCGCAAATGTCTTCCGTTTGATGGCCAGTGACTGCTCGGCGAGAGACAGTGCTTTCTCGAAACGACCCTGTTGGGCCTGAAGGGTGCCCATCGCACTGTAGGTAATGGCCACGTTGTAGTGATCGTCACCCAGCCGCGCACGATTGATGTCGAGTGCCTTCTGGATCGCCGCCTCGGCCTCAGGGAAACGATCAAGGCCTGCGTAAATACGAGCCAGATCGCCGTAGGCAGGCCCAAGAATCTGATGATCTGGCCCATACACGTTGGCCAGAATATCGCGTGTCTGCTCGACGTACCCAAGCGCTTCCTCATAGCGCTCCGACTGCTGCAACACACGGCCGAGCAGGCCAGTCGTGATAGCGCGCTCCTTGCGCCCTTCACCCCAGATCGGGTGATTGGTCGCCAAAGCCTTGTTGAAGAAAGTCTCCGCCTCCTTCAGGTTACCCTGCACCAGATAGGTCACCCCGAGGTTGTGCAAGACGTCTGGATACATACCATCCGGATCTTGTTCCAGGCGACTGCCGAGCTCCGCAGCGTCAAGCAGCATCTCCAAACTCTCGGCAGGCTTACCGCGCGTCTCAAGATGATTGCCGTAGCGCACGCGATGCTTCGCATAGGCATACGGCCCGCGGTCGCGTAGTGGATAAATCAGCTCCTGCGCGAATGCCAGAATTTCATCTGCCTTATCGAAATCGCCGCGCACGGAATACGCGTTACCGAGACTGGAGGCAGCGACTGCCAGATCATAGTCGGACATCGAACCGGACTTGCCTAACTCAACGGCACGCTCTAGCGATGCGATGCCTGAATCGAGTACGCCGAGCGAAATGTAGGCATCGCCCATCACCCGCGATAAACGCGCCTGAATACGTGGCTGATCGGCCAGCTGTTCCGCAATGCGCGCATCACTAGCATCCAGTACCTGCTCTGCCGTCACCGTTTCGCCCTGCACCACTTCGGGACGAGCGGCATCAAACGTATCGATCAAGAACGATGACACCGTGTTGGCCACATCGCGTTCCGCGGCGATACGTTGGTTCTGGACGCTCGTGTAGGCCGCAAACCCGCCCAGCATCACAAACGCGCTAATGCCGAATGCTACCGGCAGCGCGTTTCTGCGCACGAATTTCTGGCCGCGGTACCACCAGGTATCCGCGCGAGCGATGACCGGCTGTAACCGCAGGTAGCGATGAATATCATCCATCATTGCCGACGCCGAGCTGTAGCGCCTCTCGGGCTCCTTACGCAGCGCCATCAATACGATATTGTCGAGATCACCACTGAGCCTGCGACGAAGGCGCCCGAGTGTCGTGGAGCGCGTCTTGACGATATCGGCGTCCGTCGTGTGTTCGGACGTAATCCGACTACTCGGTCGATCCGGTTGCGCCTCGAGAATCTGACTTTCCATGCTGGCCGCACCGCCAGCCGTCGGCGCATAAGGCGATTGCCCGGTTAACAACCGGTACAACAGCACGCCCAGAGAATACACGTCGGTGGCGGTGGTGACGCGTTCTGCACGCACCTGTTCCGGACTCGCGTAGTCAAGCGTCAGCATGCGACGCCCCGGTTGCGTGAGATCGGACCTCGTTGCAGCGTCTTCCGGTGCAACAAGCTTCGCGATACCGAAATCCAGCAGCTTGGGTGAGCCATCGGCGGTCACCAGGATATTGGAGGGTTTAATGTCGCGGTGCACGATCAAATTGCGGTGCGCGAAATCGACCGCTTGGACCGCTTTCATAAACAGCGTTAGCCGCTCGACGACAGACAGTGCGTGCGCGTCGCAGTGCGCATCGATGGGCAATCCGTCCACATACTCCATGATGAGATACGGCAGACCTTCCTCGGTCGTGCCGCCGTCGAGCAGTTGGGCGATGTACGGATGCTGCAAGTTGGCGAGCAATTGACGTTCTGTTTTGAACCGTTCAATCGCGTCCGGTGACAACAACTGTGCTGCCATGACCTTAATCGCAACTCGTTGCTCGAACTGTGCATCCGATCGCTCGGCAAGGAACACGGCGCCCATACCGCCGACTGCGATGCGTCGAACAACCCGGTAAGCACCGAGCTCGCGCCCCACCCAAGGGTCATCGACAGCATCGGACAACGCTTCGGCTGAAGCTTTGATGGGCTCGCTCAACACGGCGTCATCGAGTGTTGCGTTGCGTAGCAACTTACCCACTTCGTCGGCGAGCCCTCGATCAGTCGACGCGAGCTGTGTCAGATACTCGCGCCGCTCGGCGTCCGACATCGCCAGAGCCTTCTCGTAGGCTGATTCAAGTGCCTTCAAGTCCATACTGCCGCCCTCGTGCCACTGAAAATAGTGGCGCACTGCTTGCCACTACAGTGTACAGCAGGAAATTCTGAACATTTACACCATGACAAAGCATGAACAGCGAATAAACTGTCCGCGGGTTATCAGAAAATCACGAATAAATTCGCTACGCTATGCGCAACGACGGCGCTGGCGACGTTCTGATGGCAAATACCCAACTCTGGACTGCGGACCGGGATACCCCTTTTGATCTGGCAGGTCGCCGGATCGACCCGGCGCAGCGACAGATCACCTACTCCGGGAAAACAACCGTCGTCGAACCGCGAGTCATGTCTCTGCTGATGCGGCTGGCCGAGTCACCGCACCAGCCAGTCCGACGAGACGCGCTGATGGACGCCGTGTGGCCCGGGTCACCTGGAGCAGAGTCCTCGCTATCGAACGCTATCTCGCTGCTCAGACAGGCGCTCAACGACCAGGGTGGCGCGCCGGCCGAGCGCCTGATTAAGACCGTCCCAAAGATCGGTTATTGCCTGACCGCCGAACCCGTCGATGTCACCGCCCCGCCAGTTGGTAAGCGTGAGACGCGCTGGTTTGCGGCCATCGCTGTGCTTGCTGTGGCGTTGATCGGCGTCTTTGTCTTCTGGCCGAAGCCATCGGCCGACGGCATCGATCCGTCATCGACGGCCAACGACCGCCTGTTCGTGGTTGTCGCGCCCATCACAGCAGACGATAGCTATCGAGCGCTGGCGCATACGCTCGTGCGCGATGCAACGACGTTGCTGGAACGCAGCACCGCCTATCGCGTCGCTGACCAGTCCGAGGCTTATCAGGTGATGTCAGGCAGTCTGAGTGCCGACCTGGTTATCGCCGCCAGCATTGAAACGCGTGACAATGGCTTGAGGCTCAGAGCAACCTGGGCGCGAGAGGGTGCGACGACAGACGCCATACGCGATATCGGTGTCGCGCCAGGTGCTGTGCTGGCGCTGAGAGAGCAATGGCTTGAGGCCGTTGCCGTCGAAACGGCTCTGGCGCTGCAACCTGCTGGCACACCAAGCTCAGCGGCTCTCGAGAACGCGGATACCGACGTTGACATTGAGCTACCGGCGACCACCGCTAACGCTGAGGCGTTCGAGGCGTATTCGAATGGCCTTTATCTCGCGTCACAATATCGCGCCGATCTGATGCTGGAGGCGATTGACAATCTGGAGCGTGCGGTTGGTCTCGACCCCGATTTCGCACTAGCTTGGGCGCACCTTGGCAGCGCACTAATGCAGGCGGGCTCGCACCAGGGCGCGCTCACCGCGGGTGCGACACGCTTACGAGCTCGAGACGCGCTGCTAAAGGCGGTCACGCTACAGCCCGATCTGGCACTCGCCTATGACGCGCTGGGTGACTACTACAACTGCGTCGCCAGAGAGCCGATTCTGGCGCAGCGTGCCTTTGACCAACTGTTTCAGATTGCACCCGACTTTACATCTCCCGCCTATACACGGCTGTTGCTATTGCACTACCCACGGGAGCGGGCAATAGCGCGTATCAACAAGAACATCGAGCGCTACCCTGACAGCGTCACCTGGCGCGTGATTGCAGCGCAGCACATGCTCGCAGCGGGCGAGATGCAACGTGCGTTACAACTGGCCGAAGATGCACTGGCCATCGCTCCGGCATTAGCAGAGTCGCAACTCACAACGGCAAGGATCCGATCGACGCTCGGGCAACATGAAGCTGCCCTCGCGATGCTCGACGAACTGGCGGCGCGTACGCCCGACTCTGCACGTATCGCGGCACATCAGGTCATGGCGCTGGCGCATGCAGGAAGCACCGACCAGGCGATTCAACTACGAGACTCAGCACTCACCGAAGCCAGAGGCGCCAAGGCAACCCATCGCGCAATGGCTTACGCCTGGACTGACGACTCGGATGCTGCCTTCGAGGCACTGGATCAAGCGCTGGGTGAACGCGAGTTCGGGCTGTGCTATGTCGCGACCGAGCCTGTCTACGCGCCTCTGCGCGACGACCCGCGCTTCGACCGCGTCGTGCAGACAATGCGCGGTGCTGAACTCAATTGAGCCGACAGCCTTTGCCGAAAAACGATCCACCGACATCGAGACTGCCGAAGATCTCTGTAGGCTGACCGTTCAGATCCCGCTCGCGAATCGTGCCGGTCGCCGTGATCGACTCCGAGCCAGACCGTGCAATCAACGACACCTCATCGCCAACGATATCGCCAGTCACCTCATAGCTAAGCCGCTCGGTGAGCTCGAAAGCCTCTCCGGTCAGAACACCATCGGTAATCTCCAACACCATCACACCGATCCCACCGTCGTTGGTCGAGAACGATGTGCTCAAGCGCTGATCCGCGCGATCAGTCCCAAGTCGATTAGCGACAAACGTCCCGCTCGCGTTTTCTGCTGGCAGAGACCAGGTACCGCGAATCTCGTCCGACGATTCGAATCGACCAGTGATTTCCGTTGGATCGTTGATAATGCTGGTCTCGAACGTCGGCGACATCTGAATATCAAAGATCGCGATGGTTGAACGCTGGCCCTCTTCGGGATCGTAAGCAATCCACTCCAGGTCATAAACATTGCTGTAGAACACCTCTCGGTGCGCGCGGATTGCGACGGCGCCACTACTGTCGCCTGTTAATTCACCAATGAACACACCGGAGTAGGCACAGCCGAGCGTGCGTTCCAGATGATCGCGCAGCAACGTTGGCACCTCGGTCCAGTCAAACGGGACGCG
>JBCAZB010000150.1:0-6584 GCA_038533315.1 Pseudomonadota bacterium
AGCGACATGACAGTGTCCTCTTCGACAAACGACAGCTCGATATCGAGCTGCGTGAATTCCGGCTGACGATCAGCACGCAGGTCTTCGTCGCGGAAACAGCGCACGATCTGGTAGTAGCGATCGAGCCCGGACATCATCAACAATTGCTTGAAGATCTGCGGCGACTGCGGCAACGCAAAGAACTTGCCGCTATGGGTTCGGCTCGGCACGATGTAGTCGCGCGCGCCTTCCGGTGTCGCGCGGGTCAGCATCGGCGTCTCGACATCGACGAAGCCGGCGTTATCGAGATAGTCGCGCATTGCCCGCGTGACGCTGTGACGCAAGCGCAGGTTACTCATCATCGGCGCTTTGCGAAGATCCAGATAGCGATACTTCAGACGCAGCTCTTCGTTGGTCGTCTCGTCGTGATGAAAGGGCGGCGTTGCCGATACGTTCAGGATCTCGAGCTTGCTGACCAAGAGCTCGACCTTGCCGCTCGGCATTGCGTCGTTTTGCATGCCCTCAGGGCGCAGGCGCAACAGCCCCGTCGCTTTCAGCACATATTCGCTGCGCAGGCGCTCGGCATCGGCGAACAGTTTGTCGTCATCCGGATTGAAAACGATTTGCAGCAGGCCTTCGCGGTCGCGAAGATCGACAAAAATCACGCCGCCGTGGTCGCGCCGGCGATGGACCCAGCCGGTGACGGTGATCGTCTCGCCAACCAGCGATTCGTCGATGTGTCCGCAATAATGTGTGCGCATAGCTTATGAACTCGTGATCGAAAGCCTTTCATCAAAGGCTCATGGAGCGCCGGCGCGAGGGCGGCCAGACGCGCAAAAGAGCGCGAATATTAGGGAGTTTCGGGCTCGCCTGCAACTTGCGGCAGCGGTTTGCCGGGCGCCCAGTCGGGCACGACGACCCCGAGCGAAATGATCATCTTCAACGCGGCCTCGACTTCCATATCGAGCACGATCGCCTCATCGACCGGCACCATGATGATAAAGCCCGAGGTCGGGTTAGGTGTCGTCGGTACGAAGGTGCAGATCATTTGCTTACCCGTGCGCGCCTGTACCTCGCCCAGATCGCTCGAAGTTTGGAACGCCAGGCTCCAGACACCTTTACGCGGGTATTCGATCAACAGGACACGCTTAAACGAGTCGCCGTTGGGTGAAAACACCACTTCGGCGAAGTTCTTCACGGCCGAGTAGACGGTGCGCACCAGTGGCACACGATTTAACAATTGCTCGGTGCCGGCAACCAGACGACGGCCCACGATGTTGGCGGTGAATAAACCCGTCAACAGAAGGATAAGCACCGTCACGATAACCCCGAGCCCCGGAATGGCGCCGAGGAATGTACGCAGCGCTTCGTTCGGGATCAGCTGCAGGACGCGGTCAAGATTACGGTCGGTCAACCCCAGCAGGATGTTACCGAGAAAGACCGTGACGCCGATCGGTAGCCAGATCAGCAGCCCGGCAATCATGTAACGACGAAACCATCCCATCGATCAGACCTCAGGCCGCCTTGCCATCGCCGCCGGTCTTACCCGACGACTTGTCGGCGGCTTTATCGGCTTTGGCTTCGGATTTTTTACCGCCATCGCCACCATCAGCGAGGTTGCGACGCTTGTCCTTGTCGGTTTTGAAGTCGGTCTCGTACCAGCCCTGACCTTTGAGCCGGAAGCTCGGCGCAGATATCTTGCGCTTGAGTTCGCTGGCACCACAGCTTGGGCAGTCGGTCAACGGCGCATCAGCGATCTTCTGTAGCGCATCGGTTTCAGCACCGCAGGCTTTGCACACGTATTCGTAAATCGGCACGGGTTTTGATCTCCACTTTTAGGTCGGCGGCCAATGACCACCGATCAACCACTTAATTATACCGCGTTAAGCCGCGGCGAATGTCAATGTATCCATCCCGGTCTCGCTCTGGCCCGCGTCGATTTCGATCGCGGAACCCGGGAGAAAATCGCCTGCCAAGATCTTCTCGGCCAGCGGATTCTCGATCTGCGTTTGGATCGCACGCTTCAACGGCCGCGCGCCGTACACCGGATCAAAGCCCGCGTCCGCCAGTCGGTCCATCGCTGCATCGCTGATCGAAAGGGTCAGGTCTCGCTCCGCGAGACGCGCCCGCAGATCACCCAGCTGAATCTCGACGATCGAGCGAATATGCGCCTTGTCGAGCGAGTGGAAGACGACGACATCGTCGACACGGTTAATAAACTCGGGACGGAAATGCGAACCGACGACCTCCATGACGGCGGCCTTCATATCGTCGTAGCTGTCCTCGTCAGAGAAATTCTGGATCCGCTGAGAACCCAGGTTCGACGTCATGATGATGACGCTGTTGCGGAAATCGACGGTGCGCCCCTGACCGTCGGTCAGCCGGCCATCATCGAGCACCTGCAACAGAACGTTAAACACATCCGGATGCGCCTTCTCGACTTCATCGAGCAGGATCACCGAATAAGGCCGGCGCCGCACGGCCTCTGTCAGATAGCCGCCTGACTCATAGCCGACATAGCCCGGTGGCGCACCGATCAGACGGGCGACGGAGTGCTTTTCCATAAATTCCGACATATCGAGTCGCACCATCGCGTCATCACTATCGAACATGAATTGCGCCAGTGCCTTCGATAGCTCCGTTTTGCCGACACCGGTCGGACCGAGGAACAGAAATGAGCCAATCGGCTGTTTCGGGTCGGACAGGCCCGCTCGCGAACGTCGGATCGCATTCGAGACGGCAACAACTGCCTCCTCCTGTCCAATCACACGCTCGCGCAATGTCTCTTCCATCCGCAATAACTTGTCGCGCTCGCCTTCGAGCATTTTGCTGACCGGGATACCCGTCCAGCGCGAGACGATTTCGGCCACCTCCTCGTCGGTCACGCTGTTGCGGACCAACGTCGGCTTGCTCGATTCGGCGGCGTGCGCGTCCGCGAGTTGTTTTTCCAATGCGGGTAGCTTGCCGTACTGCAGCTCCGACATACGCGCGAGATCGCCGCTGCGCCGCGCGTTCTCCATCGCTAGTCGTGCTTGTTCGATCTCTTCCTTGATGTGCGTCGCGCCCTGCATCGCTGATTTCTCGGCGTTCCAGACTTCTTCGAGATCGGCATATTCGCGCTCAAACTCGGCGAGCTGCGCCTCGAGATCGGTCAGGCGTTTCTGTGAGGCCTCGTCCGATTCCTTGTTCAATGCCTCGCGCTCGATCTTCAACTGAATGATGCGCCGCTCCAACCGATCCATCGCTTCCGGCTTGGAGTCGATCTCGATCCGGATTCGCGACGCTGCCTCATCGACCAAATCGATCGCCTTATCGGGCAGTTGTCTGTCGCTGATGTAGCGGTGTGACAGAGTGGCCGCCGCGACTATCGCCGGATCCGTGATCTCGACGCCATGATGAACCTCGTAGCGCTCTTTCAAGCCACGCAAAATCGCGATCGTATCGGCGACAGTCGGCTCGTCGACCACCACTTTCTGAAATCGTCGTTCCAGCGCGGCGTCTTTTTCAAGGTATTCGCGATACTCGTCGAGTGTCGTCGCGCCAACGCAATGCAGCTCACCGCGGGCCAGCGCAGGCTTTAGCATGTTACCGGCATCCATCGCACCATCCGCTTTGCCCGCACCCACCATCGTGTGCAGCTCGTCGATGAACAGAATAACCTGACCTTCCTGTTTCGCCAGATCATTCAGCACACCCTTCAGGCGCTCTTCGAAGTCTCCGCGGTACTTGGCACCGGCGATCAGCGCACCCATGTCGAGGGAGAGCAAACGCTTGTCGCGCATGCCTTCCGGTACTTCACCATTGACGATGCGTTGCGCCAGCCCCTCAACGATGGCGGTCTTGCCGACGCCCGGCTCACCGATCAACACGGGATTATTTTTCGTACGCCGCTGCAGTATCTGGATCGTGCGCCGGATTTCCTCATCGCGCCCGACGATCGGGTCGATCTTGCCCGCCAGCGCGCGCTCGGTCAGATCGATAGTGTACTTCTCGAGCGCCTGGCGTTGATCCTCGGCGCTCGCATCCTGGACGGTCTCACCACCTCGCAGGTCATCGATGGCCTTTGTCAACGCGCCGGCCGTGATGCCCGCGGCGGCCAGCATCTGGCCCACACTGCCGGTGTCCTGCACCGCAGCCACGACAAACAACTCGGAGGCGATGAACTGATCGTTGCGTTGCTGCGCCAGTTTATCGGCTACATTCAGGAGCCGCGCGAGCTCATTGCCAATGTGCACATCGCCAGCATTGCCCTGTACTTCCGGCAAACGGGACAACGCTTCCGTCAGCGCCGAGCGCAACGTCGGCACATTGCCACCGGCGCGAGTCAACAGGCCGCTAACACCACCGCCCTGTTGATCGAGCATCGCCAAAAACAAGTGCACAGGCTCGATGAATTGGTGATCGCGACCGACAGCCAGCGACTGCGCGTCAGCCAGCGCCATCTGGAATTTACTGGTCAGTTTGTCCATTCGCATTGGGCATACCCCGCGTCAATCATCTGACGAGGATATGGCGGCCGGAGCGACGGGTTTCAAGAATACGCTAGCGAATCCAGATCAGACTGGCCATGCGGCCACACGGCGCGCTACGTCGGTGGGAGAAAAAGCGCGTCGCATCGCCATAGGTGCATAAACCACTGTCGGTGACCCGTTGCACACCACAATTGCGCAGCTCCAGCAGCGCGAGCATTTTGAGATCTGCTTGCCAGCGACCGTTGTCGTTCGGCACGAAACAATTAGTCGCGACATGATCAGCGGCGACGAAGGCATCGCGCACATCATCGCCGACTTCGAAAGCGGCCTGCGAAATACCGGGCCCGATCCAGGCCATAACTTTGCCCGGCGTATGGTCCATCGCGGCGACGGTATTGACGATGACACCGTCCAACAGCCCGCGCCAGCCGGCGTGCACCGCACCGACAACGCTCGCGTCGGTTGCCGCCAACAGAATCGGTAGGCAATCGGCGGTCATGATAGCCAGTGGCCGATCTTTGTCCCGCGTCACAGCGCCATCGGCCTGCACTCCGGTTTGCCAATCGCGTGCGTCGAGTACGTCACTGCCGTGTACCTGTGTCAACCACAGCGGGTCGGCTGGCAACGCTGCCTCGGTCATCAATAACGTTCGATTTTCGGCGACTGCGGACGGCTTATCGCCGACATGATCACCGAGGTTGAGACCGTCGTACGGCGACAGACTCGCCCCACCGGTGCGCTCGGTCGAAAGCGCCGCAACCTGGCCGAACAAACGGCCGCCCGGTTGTCCCCACGGTGGTACGACGACGCGCATTATGCGCCCGCCTCCTGCTTCAGGGTGCGGTCCTGATGTGCGCTCAACGCAGCGAGCAACGCTTCAAGGTCGTCCGGAAGCGGTGCCTGCACGGTCAATGCGTCACCCGATTCCGGATGATGAAATTGCAGTTCGGCAGCGTGTAATGCCTGTCGACGAAAGCCCCGCAAGGCCTCCGCCAGCGCTTCATCGTTGCCGGGCGGCAGACGCAGTCGACCACCGTAAACAGGGTCCCCCAGCAACGGCTGGCGACGGTGCGCGAAATGCACACGAATCTGATGAGTGCGGCCCGTCTCGAGAATCACCTTAATCGCGGTATGCGCAACAAACCGCTGCGCGACCCGATAGTGCGTCACGGCCGGTCGGCCGTCGTCGCGGACGGTCATCTTGAGGCGGTCATGGGGATGTCGACCGATGGCCGCATCGATGGTACCGCCACCGGTCAGCACGCCGCAGCAGATCGCGAAGTACTCACGGTGGATTTCTCGTGCCGCAAGAGCACGCGTGAGTTCCGTGTGCGACTCGAGCGTTTTCGCAATCAGCAGCAGCCCGCTGGTGTCCTTGTCAATGCGATGAATCAAACCTGCTCTGGGCAACGCCTCGAGCGTCGGCCAGCGGTGCAGCAAACCATTCTGCAATGTGCCGTCGGCATTGCCAGCGCCAGGATGTACCACCAAACCCACCGGCTTATCGATGACGATCACAGCCTCGTCCTCATAAGCCACACTCAGTGAGACCGGCTGCGCCGCGACCTGGCGCTCGACACGTGCCTTCGCGGCAATGTTGACCAATTCACCCCCGAGTAGCTTGTCGCGGGGCCGGAGGACGCTGCCATCGACAAGAATTTCCCCGCTCTTGAGCCATTGGGTTAGCCGGCTTCGCGAGTACATCGGGAACATTTGGGCCAGCGCTTGGTCAAGTCTGTATCCGGCCAGTTTTGCCGGTACATTCTGTTGATGAACATGTTCGCTCACAAAAACGTCCTGTCTGATGACTTGCGGGCCACTGCCGTCGGCGGCTGTTATTACGGTATACTGCGGCGCGCAGAATACAAGGGCACCGTCGTGATTCCGATGATCCGCGACCTAAAACCGATAAACGCATGAAACCAAGACAAATTCTCCTTCTTCCAGTCGCGGCCTTGAGCCTCGCGATCGGCGCCTGTGGCAGCAACCCGGATGTGGCACCCACGGGCACCGCTGACACCATTTACGATCGCGCTCAGCGCTCGATGAACAATGGCAATTTCCGTGATGCGATTTTCGTGTTTGAACAATTGGAGTCACGCTATCCGTTCAGCACGGTCGGCAAGCAGTCGC
>JBCAZB010000151.1:0-6562 GCA_038533315.1 Pseudomonadota bacterium
GGCACGTGATGCGCGACGCTCGCAAACGCACAGCCACACAGCAGCTGCGCAGCGATAACGCTGAATGCTGCAACTTGAGCTATGGCAGAGCGAAAAAGTGGCATGAAACAGTCGCGACTTCGATGAATCGACGCTAGAATCTAAACCCCCAGGGGGTATCTGTCAATGAACGAAGTCACACCGACAATCAAACGATTGCGCCGAATCGAGGGACAGGTGCGAGGTGTCATTCGCATGCTCGAGGAAGGCCGATACTGCATCGACGTCTTGCATCAAATGCAGGCAGTGAAAGCTGCATTAGCCAGGGCCGAGAGTGAAATCCTCAAGGAGCACGCAGCAACGTGCGTCGAGTCAGCCATTGAATCGGGTGACGACAAAGTACAACGAGAAAAGGTTTCCGAACTCATCGAACTCTTTGATCGCCTTAAGCGTTAAGTCGATCTCAACCTGTGATGAGCCAGCCCTGACCCTGCAGTCGTTGTCAGATTGGGACGAGACTAGAGGCTGCTCTAACGATGGATAGCAGCGGTCAAAGCGTAGAAACAAATAGCGAGGGTAAATGGCCCGCTGAGACGGCCCTATTTGACGAATGGACATCAAACATGCGCGTCTAGCCAAACGGAGATTCGATATGCAACCGAAGACACCATTGATACATGACTGCTCCTTCGAACCGGTGAAGGTAAAATTCTTGAAACGACTTCTACCTTTGGTGTTTTTGACGCCCCTTATTCTTGGCTGTTCATTCACCATTACTGAAGTTCCACCGCCGGATGAGTTTACAAGACCGATACCTGAGGTCCTAAACGAGTACCCGGAAATGAGTAGGGTGTTCAAAGGCGAAAGTGGGAATTCCGACGTGGGTATGGCAAGGATTGAGCCATTCATTGAGAAATGGGGCGAGCCCAAATCGAAAAGCACGAGTTGGTGGAACCTATGGCCTGGGAATTGGCTGTTCATTCCTCAACAGGTGTGGATCTGGGAACTGGGCGACAAAATGATTCAGTGCCGAATTGACCATCCAATCTATGAAGGTTTCAAGAAGACGATCTGCAACTGTCAGGAAATTGATAACGACTCTACTTAGCAAATACAGCGTCTGACAGCTGAATTCACTAGCGAAAAAGCCGCATACCTCTGATGAGTTCCTGCTTTTGGCTGGAATTCCTGATTAGGTCCCGATGTTTGGCCGTAGCGGTTACAGCCGAATCTCGGGACTAGCGATGTGTAGAGCCCGTGCGATCAACCAAATAAGCCCGACGCGAGTCCCAATAGATAGTCTACTGTCACTGCGTGAGCATGCTCCCTCCCAGTTGGTCGATACTGAGTATACGTCACAGCAACCCACCCGCCGGGTCCCGAGCCTTGCTCGGAAGCGCTACCCCCGCAACTGCCAGACCCAGAAGCAATTCCCAGGGGATCAGCAAGTTACAAGAAAAGAGTGTCCTTGGCGTTGCCGCGGGACTAGTGTGATCGAGAATTCACACTTTGTTCGTAGTTTGGTGTCGAAACCACGCCATGTTCGTATTCTCACGTGGATCGGAAGTTCGTAGTTTCACGTCGACTTTGCCGCCGCCCTCTTGAAAACAAATACTTACCGCAGCCAAAAGTCCGTACTTTCGCTAGGACCTACAAATGCCAGCGAATACTATCAACCTTTTCGACCCGGCGAATCGCTCCAGCCGTCGAGTATTCATTCGAGGCGTTGGCACCATCTCGCTGAGTCTATTCGCCAGCCTTACGCTCGGGGGTTGCGAGACAATCCGGCAGCAGATTGAAAACAGACCCGTCCGACGTCGTTTGCGACTCGGCAGTGTTGAAGTCGATAACGATATCGCAATTCTTACGGACGGCGTTGCCAGGATGAAAGCGCTACCATCGACAGACCCGAGAAACTGGACTGCAATTAGCAGAATTCATGGTACCGCCGACGAAACTGCCGGCTTTTGCGAGCATGCATCAACCCATTTCTTATCGTGGCACCGAGCATACTTGTATTTTCTGGAACGCATTATCAGGAAGCTTACCGGTGAATCCGACTGGGCGCTGCCATACTGGAACTGGAACCAAAACCCGCGGATGCATCCCGCTTTTCGCAGCGCCAGCAGCACACTGGATCACCCACGAGATGAGACCGACATGACCGGCCTCACAGCGTTTCAGAATGTCAGGATGAATGCCATTATGGGCGAGCCAAATTTCTTCGAATTCAGCAGCCAACTCGAAGGGACACCCCACAACATGGTACACAGCACGATTGGTAGAGATATGGTGCTTGGCTCAGCACCGATTGACCCAATTTTCTGGGCACATCACAGTATGGTCGACTACTGCTGGGCCAAATGGAATATCGAGTTAGAAAATTCGTCTCCGGGTGACCGTGATTGGATTCGCACGAACTGGACATATTTTGTCAACGAAGATGGCGAATCGGTGGAGATGAGCGCAGGGACGACCCTATTACTGCCGCTATTGAGTTATCGGTTCGAGGCAAGCCCTGTGGGCGGATTTGTGGCGCCCGATCTGCGACCGTCAAGGCCAATCCCCTCCCCTCAATCTTCGCCCGAAGAATTCACTTTACTCGAAGAACGTATCCGCAAAGGGGCAATCATCCGTGAAGAAGTCCTGAGGAGGTTTGAGATCGTTCGCGACGGGGAAATACAACTCACAAAACCGCTAACGCTGGATACCAATATTCGCGGTGAGCAGCTCACCAATTTGATGGCTGCGAGCAACACCGGTGAACGGTTGTTTCTAAAAATCGATCATGCGCGACTTCCACCAACGAACGACTTCTATCTACGCGTGTTCTTAAACATGCCAGATGCGAATGTCATGACATCGAATAGTGCCCCTCAATTCGCCGGCAGTTATGCATTCTTCGGCACAGCTTCGCGGCATGCCAATGTGCATTCAGAAAAGCACAGGAAAACAGACTTTCTGATCAATATCTCCCAAACAATTGAACGTCTATCTCAGGCGGGTCTTCTGGAAGCAAATCAAACGATTTCTGTGCAACTGGTCCCTACACCGTTTCGAGAACGTCAGTTGTCTCGCCCGGAAGCACGCCTCGGTCTGGCAGCAGTCGATTTGACCTATAGTCGCGCAATCGTGGAGTTGGTCGAGTAGCGTAAAAAACTACTGCACTTGGTGTCTGTGAAAAAAAGCGCCCCAGTGGAGCGCTTTCTTGTTTGGATATCGATGCAGCACAGCCTACGTTCCGTCGACAGCGCCGATGTATTTCGTCTTCTGAATCTCTTCGCGACCCACTTCGGCGTCCACCAACACCGGCTTGACGTGACCCGCGAACAAGCCCATTTTCATTTCGAGGCGCACATACTTCTCTTCGCCGGCCTCCAGTGTCATCGATAGATTGCGCTCTGCTTCAGTCGATGCAGCGACTTCATAATTGCCAGCCGGACGATCGACATAGAAGAAGCCTTTCGGGGCGGCTTTTCCTACTTCCACATCATTGAGCCGCACCTTTGGCTGGACGGCGGCGCCAAGTGTCGCCACTCGGTAGATGTAAATGCGTCCATTTTCTGCGGACACCGGTTGCATCGTTTCTGCATGTTCTGAGAACGTCGGGCCGGACGCGCAGCCAGTCATGGCAAACAAGCTAATTGCGCCAATGATCCCCAATAGTTTTTTCTTTAGCATTGTTTTACTCCGTCGTGAATTGAAGTGCGGTTGGTTGTTTGGCTTCAACAAAAGATTTCTCGATTGGTAAATAGAAGCCGACGAGATTGCTTTCTGATACGACAATGGCTGCTTCGAAGACATCGAAGCTGTTGACGACAACGACCTGGTCGCAGGTGCGATAAACATCGCCTTGATCTATTTGCCCAATATGGTTCCACACCGTATTCGCCTTGAGCTCGATCTTGGCAGCGTTGGTTACGCGAATGACGGCCGGCTCTTGAAGTATGAGTCTCTCGTCTGACACAGCAGATGTGTCGAGCCCAGCCTCAAGCAGTTGCTATGGCGTCGCGCATCCTACCAACACCGATGCAACGATACAGGCAAAGATTCTCTTCATTGTTGTCCCCCTGCGGCAATTTTTTATTGATAGCCACACTCTGAGATTAGCCGCTTCGTGATAAAAAGGAAAGGTGTCGATGACCGCTACTGGGATCACCATTGATCATGCCTGTGAGGCTACTAACCTCGCACTTTCTCGTCCTTTCTCTTTGAGTGTAGCTCGTCGCAAGTTCGTCGAATTTGGGGACAGTGTTACAGGGTTGGCCAATTTGGTCTGATGCCATTATTACATTCCATCTGTGTTGACCACGACACCTGGCGTGCAGCCACCGATGTTGAACTGTCCAACATTGGGATAATCGAATCGAGGCAGGAACAAGCGGAAGTCCGAGGTGATCAGCGGCGACGAATACGCATCGTTAAACAGCAGGTTGGGAATACTCATTTGACCATCCCAATCAGTGCACCAGACACCGGTCGCGATATTGAGACCAATGAAGAACGAACTGGATGGATCGGTCGTCGAGTACAGGTTGCGAATATCCTCATCCGTTGCGTTGAGTAGCCGCGTCACGTCCTCCGTAAACCCGCCAACGCCGCCCAGACGATTGATGGCGATGACCGATCCTGCGCGCAGTGCAACAAGCGGCTGCACCCGCAATGGATCTGCCCATCCACCAACCGATACAAATCCACTGATCAGAGGCACGCCAGGGCTAAAACCGGGCTCCGCGGGAGACGATGACAAGACTTCTCGCCAACTCGACGAACCCAGCGGTGTAAATTGTCGTGATACGAGATCCTCGAAACGACGGTTCAACCGTCGCTGCATACGGCGTAACTCTCGTTCGTTGCCCCAATACCCGATCCCAACGTCCTTAAAGTCTGGTTCGAACGGAATGGGTGTCGCATTAATCCAGGCGGCTCGCGCCGTTTCCCATTCAGCGATGGCATCACCTTGCAATACGCCGGTCACACCAAACGACGGGAAATACGTGCCGACCGGATCGTCCGCTCGGTTGGGGCCGCCCTCCTCCGCAAAGCGTTCCCTATAGTCGTTGAACAGCGTATTGAAATTCTCCCCACAGGTCGCGCCGCCCGCACCGGGAAGTTGTGCCGTTTGATCCCAAGTCAGACCGACACTCTCGCTGGCACAACGGCGTAACCAACGACGAAAACTACGCCGATCCTCTGGTCCGTAGCCTGCGTAAAACGACCCATAGACACCCAGCAAAGTCGCGAACTGATCAAAGTTCACGACGGATGTTCTGAGAAAGACACGCGGGTCATCTACAACAAACTGTACCCCTTTTTGCAGGCCATCAATAATGTCCTTTGCGTGAAAGACGGGGTCTGGCGAGGTCAGCAACAGAGAAATCACTTCGGGATTGATCAGTGGCCCCAGATCACGGAGCAGGCGAATGAATGCTTCAACGCCCTCCTCCGGCAACTCGCTGTTCAGTAACCCAATGATGTCACCTTCCGACACACCCGTTAACAGTGCGCCGACGGTATCAACATCTTCGAACAAGCCCGCGTTCGTTAATCCAATGACGGACTTCAACATCAGTGCATAGCGCGCGTCCCGCTCTTTGCGGTCACAACGACCTTGACGACGACCACAAGCATGCATCAGCGGGTTCGCCCACATACTCTCCATGAAAAAGGCGGTGATACTGCCGGAACTGCCCCCGGCCGCACAGGTGATCGCTCCGTATTCCTCGACATGACGGGCAAGTGCGCCGTAATGCGCGAACAGATTTTGTCCGTTGCCGCGGATCCCGGCGCAGGTGGATTGCCGAGCCGTTGGTCGCGAATCATCGTTAACGCCGCCAGGCCAGGTGTCGGCTTGCGCGAAATGCGGCCAGACAGTGGCGAAGAATAAAACGGTAATTGCAATCAATGCGCGATGAAGCATCGTGGTCCCCCCGGTTGTTGCGACAGCGGCGTGGTGCCGCCGCATGGTCCTGTTGTTATTGGCGACAGCTACCGACCGTGCATGTACTCGGTCCCCCATGGCAGCTGTACGGCAAATGCAGCGTGTTCTTATGAATCTCAATATAGCTTCGGCGACTTTGTCCAGCAAGCAAGCTAGAGACCGATGGACCACGCCTCTGCGTGCAGGATGCACTTGTCTGTGCTGTGTAACACTTTGGCAGTTCCGGCGTCCAAGTTGTAGTTAGGCGCCATCGCTAAGTCCTCTGGTTACATTGGTCAGGCGATATCGCAATTCTCTCTTCGCTGTTGTCTCACAGTTGGAGGGCCAAATCGTTGCAAACGGACAAAGCAAAGGAGATCGTCAATGCCATATCCACGATGGGCGCGCCATCACGTTTGGGTGGCGCCCCAACTTAAGCGACCGATTGCTGTTGCGGTCGCTCTGCTTGCGCTGGTTGGCTGTACCGCGAAGCCAGCACTCAAGACCGTTGATCAGGTGCCGGTGCTAATGGAGGCCTTTCGTGTCGATGGTCTGGCGTTGGCGGCGGTACAGGACGACCAGATCGTTGTGGCGGCAGGGTTCGGTGTCAATGCTGCCGGTGAGCCCTACACCGCGAATACCCATTGTGAGTTGTTCTCTGCC
>JBCAZB010000152.1:0-6557 GCA_038533315.1 Pseudomonadota bacterium
ATGGCAACCATCCTGTTGGCCTTGCCGTTTATTGCAGCGCCCGATGAGTCGTCGCTTGCCACACGCAACTTGCTGCGCGGACAAGGCTTCTTGCTGCCCTCGGGTGAGAACGTGGCGGCAGCGATGGGCCGCAGTGCGACTGAAATCGGCAAAGTCAGCCGGGCGGCGAAAACGCTGGCGGGCCGAGCTGGTGTGACTCTGGATGCCGGCACGCCATTGTGGCTATATTTGTTGTTGGAGGCTGAGAAGATCGGTCGCGAGACGGAGCCTGGCCATTTCGACAAAGGCGAAGGCCTCGGGCCAACCGGTGCACGCATTGTCGCGGAGACGATGCTCGGTCTGATCGAGTTGGATCACCGGTCGTTTCTCGCCACCAATCGCAGTTGGCACCCCGCGGAAGGTGTAGGTGTGACAACGCTCGGTGATATGCTCACGTTTGGATAACGCAAGGGGAAAGATCATGATGCGAAGCGTCAGAATGATGATGTTGGGACTCGGTGTGCTCGTCGCGGCGCCGTCGAATGCGGCGGATGCTGAGGGCGTCATCGCCAAACTGCGCGACGCGCAAGTCGAGCGTTGGGATGGCGTGGTGTTATACAAGACCACACAACAGGTGATGGGACAGTCGATCGACACCTATTTCCAGCGCTTTAATCTGAAAGACGCCAATGGCCGCGTCATGCCATCGTTTCACATGGTCGGTGAAAAGGACTTCACCTGCGGTGGTGTGCCACGCGAGGCGATGACCGAGGCTGAAATCGAGAGTTGGTTATCTGCCAAAGCCAGCGCCAGCATGTCGGGCATGGGTGACGATCCGGGCCAGGGCGGTGACACCGGTGGAATACTGATGATGCAGCGCCTGATGGACAGTGCAACGTTGGTCGGCGAAGAGACGGTCGATGGCAAAGCGACCTGGCATATCCGTGCAGAGGATCTGAATTACCAGCAGCCGGGTTCCGGCGATGCGTTCACCATTGAAGATTACGACTTGTGGATCGACAAGAATGCGTTGGTCGCTGTGCGCATGGCAATGACGGGTAATGGCGTTATCGAAGGCCAGCAACGCGATATGGATATGCAAATGGATTTCTCCGATTTCCGTAAGGTTGCGGGCAGCCAGATGCTGGAGCCGTACGCACAGACAATGCGGATGAGCGGAATGCTTGGCGATGAAGAGCAGGCACAGGTTCAGGAAGCGCGCGCGCAACTCGAAGAGTTTGATCGTGAGATGGCCGAGATGCCCGCCGCCCAGCGTAAGATGATGGAGAGCATGATGGGTGAGCAAATCAAGATGATACGCGAGCTGGCGGAGAGCGGCGGCGTGACCATGCAAACAACCGTCGCTGCGATTACCGTTAATCAGGATCGCAGCGGAGCGACTTGCCGCCTTTAGGCATTTTCTGGTTCGTCAGCACGTGCACCGACGCAAAAGTCACCGTGTGAACTGAGTGGCTGCCGGTTTCCGTATGGGCCGGCAGCCTGTTCTGGTGCGTTCCGTGCTGGATCCACCGCGCAGACACCATCCGGCTAGCGACAAACGTCTCCTAGCGCTTGTGGGCAGGGGCGATGACCGCCTCGATCAAGCGCGGGCCAGACTCGCTCATAGCGGTTTCCAACGCCGCATCGAACGCCTCTGCCGTATCGACACGCACGGCGGGCAGGCCGAACCCGCGCGCCAGATCACACCAGTTGATGTCGGGATTGCCGAGGTCTAGCAATGACAGGGCTTTCTCGCCCGGCTGGCTGACACCGACACGTGCCAATTCAATGTTGAGGATGGCGTAGCTCGCGTTGTTGATAATGATGACGGTGATATCCAGTCGCTCGCGTGCCATCGTCCACAACGACTGCACGGTGTAGAGTGCGCCACCGTCCGCTTGCAACGCTATGACCTTGCGGTCTGGGCATGCCACCGATGCGCCGATGGCCACCGGCAGCCCCTGACCAATAGAGCCCCCAGTCAGCATCAACCAATCATGCGGTTCGGCGCTGGCTGTGATGTTGTACATCGCGAGACCCGCTGTCGCGGCTTCGTCCGACACGATGGCATTCGCGGGTAAGTGATTGGCTAATGAAAAGCCGATGCGCTTCGCATCCAGCGTGCCCGGTGGCACGTCATGTGTTTGACGTTGCTGGGTTGTCACGGTGCTTTGGCCAGCATTCAGCGAACTCGCCAGGGCCGCCAGTGCTTGCGGGCAATCATCGCGTGCACTCGCAAATTCGATCACGCTGGCGCTTGGCGGCCATAGCGTCGATGGCTTCCCGGGGTAGGCAAAAAAAGCGACAGGCGGTGCTGCACCGATGCACACCATGACATCCGTCCCCGCCAAAAACTCTGTCGCCGCTTCCGCGAAATAGGGCAGGCGCTCTGTCACAACGCGTCCGACGCCCCGCTGCAACCGGGCGCAAAAAGTCTCCGTGATCAATCGCGCGCCGGTCGCCGCTGCAATAGTGCCAGCGAGCCGCAACGCCTTTTCGGACAATGCCGGACCGCCGAGAAACAGGACCGGCTGGCTGGCTGCCCTTAGCGCAGTCGCCGCCTGAGCCGGGTCGGCGGAAAACTCAGGTTTTGCTATCGGATCGACGGCAACGATCTGGCCACCGTCGTCCCATGCATGATCGGCGGGCGCGATGATGGTAGCGATCGCACCCGGGTAACGCATGGCGGCCTGCAACGCAGAGGCGCCGGCGCTCGCGAGATCTGCAGCGGACCGACTGCGACGAACCCAGTCTGACATTGGTGCCGCGACGCCGTCGAGGTCGGAGGTGAGCGGTGCGTCATGAACGAGATGGTCTGTGGCGTGATCGCCGACCAGATTGATGATCGGTGAACGGGCGCGTTTCGCATTGTGCAGATTGGCGAGACCATTGCCTAATCCGGGTCCGAGGTGCAATAGCGTCAGCGCTGGTTTGCCGGCCATGCGGCCATAGCCATCTGCAGCGCCGGTCACCACGCCCTCGAACAGGCCAAGAATAGCGCGCATCTTCACTGCACCATCTAATGCCGCGACCAACTGCATCTCGGATGTGCCGGGATTGGCGAAACATACGTCGACGCCGGCATTCGCCAGCGTTTGAATCAGTCCTTCAGCACCATTCATGACGACTCGCTTTCTATGGCTGTAATCACCGGCAAGCCTAGCAGCTGCCTTTCGCTACCGCAGCAAACCGCCGACCGAATCATCCGGTATACTTCGTCCAACCCTTTGTCAGGAGAGTGCGACATGCGAACACGTGTCAGTTTGTTGGTGGCCGTCGTAGCGTTGGCGGCGTGCCAGAACAAGGAGGCCACGGAAGCGGCCACAACCGAGGAGCCCGTCACTGTGACCGAAACGAGTGAGAACACCCCCGAAGCGGATGAGAACATTTGGCTGGAGGAGGTCGAGGGTGAGCGTGCGCTCGACTGGGTTCGTGCACAAAACGAGCGCTCGCTGGCGGATGTACAGGGTCATCCCGTGTACGAGGGTAACCTGGAGGCTGCCATGGAGCTGGCGGTGTCGGATGAGCGCATTCCCTACGGTCGGATTATCGATGGCCAGGTCTATAACTTCTGGCAAGACGACACGAACGTGCGTGGTCTGTGGCGGCGCACAACGTTGTCGCAGTATCAGCAGGAGAAGCCCGAGTGGGAGACCGTACTCGATTTTGACCAGCTGGCGCGTGATGAAGGCAAGAACTGGGTGAACAAAGGGACAGACTGTTTTGTGCCACAGGAAGGCCCCGTCCGTCGCTGCATGGTGTATCTGTCCGATGGTGGTAAGGATGCGACAATCGCGCGCGAATTCGACCTGCTCGACAAGACGTTTGTGGCCGATGGATTTTCGACACCAGAGGCGAAGCAAGGCCTGGCGTGGATCGACATAGATACAATGTTAGTCGCGACTGACTGGGGTCAGGATGGTTCTACGCTGACTACGTCAGGGTATCCGTCGAGTGTGCGATTGTGGCGGCGCGGCACGAATCTGGATAAGGCGGAAACGCTCTACACAGGCGACTTGACTGACGTTGCGGTGTGGCCTTGGTCGCAAACGCTGGACGACGGCACCGTTATTTATGGCGCTTCGGAATCCGATACGTTCTTCACCTCCACGTTCTGGTTGTTGGATGGTGATGAGCCACGCGAATTGCCGATTCCCAAAAAATCCTCTCCTGGCGACATCTACGAAGGCTTCATGCTTGTCACGCTGCAGCAGGATTGGGACATTCCGGAGCAAGATGCGAGCTTCAAATCCGGCGATCTGGTCGCGTTTGAATTGGAGTCCTTTCTCGATTCTGGCGTACTCCCACGTGTACAACTCGTCTTCCGTGCCAATGAACGACAAGCGGTCAATGGTGTTGCTGTCACTGCCGCAGGTGCATTGTTGTCGATCAACGACAATGTCACGGGCCGGCTCCTGACTTTGACGCGGACGAATGCTGGCTGGCAGACCACAGACGTGGAATTGCCAGGTACCGGTCGCGCAGGGATTGCGTTCTCCGATAAAAAGTCTCCCATCGTGTTCATCAACTACGAGGGGTTCCTGTCTCCCGACTCGCTACTGAGTTTCGATGCGCGGACTGGCGATCTCACGACGCTCAAGTCGTTGCCAGCCAAGTTCAACACAGACGGTCTCGTTGTTGAGCAAAAGGAAGTCATTTCTAAAGACGGTACGCGCGTACCTTACTTTTTGATTCGGCGCGACGATGTCGAGTTTGACGGTACGACACCGACCCTGCTGTATGGCTATGGTGGTTTCGAGATTTCGCTACTGCCAAGCTACTCGCCCGGTCTTGGCCGCATGTGGCTTGAAAAAGGTGGTGCGTACGCCTTGGCCAACATTCGCGGTGGTGGTGAGTTTGGGCCGGCCTGGCATCAGGCTGGGCTGAAGGGCAAACGTCAGGTCATCTATGACGACTTTATCGCGATCGGCGAAGATCTGATTGCGAGCAAGCTCACCTCTAGCAAGCATCTCGGTATCATGGGCGGATCCAATGGGGGGTTGCTGATGGGTGTCATGATGACGCAGCGTCCCGACCTTTGGAATGCGGTCGTCGTGCAGGTGCCGTTGCTCGATATGTTGCGCTATCACAGGCTGCTCGCCGGGGCGTCATGGATTGACGAGTATGGCGATCCCGAGATCCCCGAAGAACGGGCATTTCTCGAGCAGATCTCGCCCTACCACAACTTTGATCAGGAAACCGAGTATCCGACGCCATTCTTTGTCACGTCGACGAAGGATGACCGGGTTCATCCGGGCCATGCCAGAAAAATGGCGAGACTCTTTGAGTCGGCAGAAAAGCCGTTTCTGTACTACGAAAATATCGACGGCGGGCATTCGGCGGCCGCGAACCAGAAGGAACGAGCCAAGCGCACAGCGCTCGAGTTCACCTACCTGACGGAGCGGCTGTTCGAGTAAGAGTGAGCGCTCAGCCGCTGGCCATACGTGTGATCCGCCTCACCAGCCATTTTGGCAGTAGGCGGGTCGCCGATATGGTCGCCGCGTAGCCCAAGCCGGGGACTTTAACGGCGTCGCCGGACATGCAGGCGTTGTAGGCGTCTTCGGCCACTCGCGCGGGGTCCAGTACGGTGAAATCCGGAATCTTGATGCCGCCTGATGAGGCTTCTACGGGGCCTCGCAACATCTCGGTGTCGGTATAACCCGGGCAGACCGCTGTGACGGAAACGCCTTTATTGATCAGCTCGGTGGACAGCGCTTCGCTAAGCGAGAGCACGTACGCTTTGCTGGCGGCGTAGACGGCGAGATTCGGAATGGGGTGGAACGCGGCGATGGAGGCGATGTTCAGGATGCGCCCGTGACCGCGCGCCACCATTGCCGGTGCAAAGCGATGGCATAGCGCGGTGAGCGCCTGCACATTCAACGTCAACATGTTATCAACGGCATTTGGATCCATGCGGTGAAAACGACCACCGGTCAGCACGCCCGCGTTATTGACCAGGATCTCGACTTCGGTATCGGCCAGCGCATTGAACAAATGATCGGCGGCTTTAGGTCCCGATAAATCGAGGCTGTGCACGTCGATCGCCACATCATATTCGCCGGTCAGTTCGTCTGCGAGGGCCAGCATCGGCTCTTCGCGACGTGCGACGAGAATCAGATCATGGCCATTGGCGGCAAACACCCTCGCCAGATGTTGGCCAATGCCCGCCGACGCGCCGGTGATCAACGCTGTACCACTCATGTGTGACTCCCCAGGTTCAAGCTACCGGTCGGAGCTTAGCATGGGGGTGTCTAGGCAGCGATGCACCGATTGCGGCCAGCGTCCTTGGCCGCATACAGCGCTTCGTCGGCCCGTTTGTACAGGCTATCCGCAGTGTCATCTGCCGCCACAGCCGCGATGCCGCACGACAGGCTGATGGCATGCGACTGGCCTTCGTAGTCAAAGCTTGCGGCAGCGATCAGCGCACGCAGTTTGTCGGCGATACGCATAGCGTCATCGATCCTGGTGCCGGGCAACAATACGACGAACTCCTCGCCGCCAAGGCGTGCGACAAAATCACCGCTGCGCGTATAGCGTTGCAGATACCCTGCGACTTGCGCCAGCAATACATCACCGGC
>JBCAZB010000153.1:0-6545 GCA_038533315.1 Pseudomonadota bacterium
ATGTCGACGAAGCTGTTTTCATCAAACGACTTGGGATCAACAATCGCCGAATTGATGTTAGTGAACACCTTAAACTCGCGGGAACAGCGAACGTCATAGCCGTAACTGGATGTGCCATAAGACACGAGTCGCCTGCCCTCTTGCTCGCGCACCTGGCCTGGTTCGAACGGCTCGATCATGCCGTGTTGTTCGGCCATTTGTCGGATCCATCGGTCGGCTTTAATACTCATTAACTGTCCTCTACAACAATGTTCGGAAACGCGCTGGAGTAGTCACGCTTTGATTGCGCCAACTGTAGCCCCGCGGAAATCGCTATCTGTCGGAAACGTCGTGCCGTGTCGCCATCAGGCGATGACTCGACGAGCGGTCTACCAGCGTCCGTCGCAACACCAATCTCTGGTATCAGCGGCAACTCGCCAAGCAACGGCACACCGGTGGCGTCGGCGAGTTTATCGCCACCGCCCTGTCCGAACAGCGAGGTTTCCTCACCACAGGCAGGACATCGGTAGATACTCATGTTCTCGACGATGCCTAACACCGGTACCGAAACTTTGCGAAACATCTCGAGACCCTTGCGCGCGTCGCTCAGTGCGACATCCTGCGGCGTTGTCACGACAATCGCGCCGGAGACTGGCACCGACTGGCTGAGCGTTAGCTGGATGTCACCGGTGCCCGGCGGCATATCGATGACCAGCACATCGAGATCTTGCCACGCTGTTTGCTGCAGCAACTGGTTGAGCGCTGACGTCACCATCGGTCCGCGCCAGACCATGGGCGCCGCCTCGTCGACCAGAAATCCGATAGACATCACCTGCAAGCCAAACGCTTTGAGTGGCTGCATGGTTTTACCATCGGATGTCGCCGGTTGTTGTCCAGTCAAGCCCAGCATCCTTGGAATGCTCGGACCATATATATCCGCATCGAGTACTCCAACACGAGCACCCTCCTGTTGCAGCGCCAGCGCTAGGTTCACCGCGGTCGTCGACTTGCCGACACCGCCCTTGCCCGAGGCAACCGCAATGAGATTTCGGATGCCCGGCAATGGTCGAGTATTGCGCTGAACCGCATATGCCGGGATCACGGTCTCGATTGCCACTGTTCGCTCGACTTCGGCGTGCGCTAGCCGCTGCTCGATCGACTCCTGTAATGCAGGCCATAGTGAGCGACAGGCAAGCGGTAGCCGAATCGGTAAAACACTGTTAGATACCGCAGTATCCGTCACCGCATTCAGAGCGCCGAGCGTCACGCTGCTGCCCGGCAACACCACATCGCCGAGCATTTTCGAGAAAGAGGTTTGATTGGCCTGCGAGGTCAACGCAGTACTCCTGCCGCTGTCAAAGCCGGGCTAGTGTAGCCGAATTGGGATAAGCGTCACATTTTTCGCCGTAACGGCGTCTCGCATTGAGACTTTTGTCGCCATTCGGCGTCATTTCTCTAAAAGCGATGTGGCATAATCCAAGGGCTTGGGACGGACCATAAGGGTAGATGAGGAAACTCATATCGCGGCGCTGAGTCACCACGCTGCATGCTTTCATCAGGATGAAATTTCTTAGCGCTTACAAAGCGGATCGTCTGATTGATCAGTTGATGTCCGCGGAGGATATCTATTCGCCTGCGGCGGAAAAAGCGACCGAGAAGCTGAAGAAGCTCGGGGCTGGCGCGATCCCGCGTATTACGGATGCATTGGCTGGCGCCAACAAGAAGCAGACAATGATTCTGGTGGACGTTCTCAGTGAGCTCGCCAATACCAAGAACCTGGCGGAATTCGTCACGGGCCTCTCTGACACAGACCAGCGCGTGGTCTCGGGGACTGCATGGGCACTGTCGAGCAGCGCCAATGTTGACCCGAGCGCCGTGCTCAAACTACTCGACGAAGAAGACATCTCGACACCGGCGGTGCTCGAGATCATCAACACGCACAAGGAAAAAGTCAGTGTGCCGGCGCTACTAAGTCGCGCTTATGATCTGGGCCCTAACGAACAGACAGTCCTGTTTCGCATGGTCGGCAGCATCGTGCGCGAAGAACAGGTTCCCGATCTTCTGGCACGCCTGACGGGCAAAGACCCGCTAATCCGGATGCATCTGATCGATGTGTTATCACGATTCAACCGCCCTGACGTTGCCAGCGCGCTGGAGAACCAGCTACGCAGCAATAACAAAATGATCCGACAGGCCGCACTCAATGCACTCAGCAAGATGGACGGCGTCGGCAATATTGAGTTGATCGCGTCGCTGCTGCGCGACCCGGACGTCGATGTGCAGAGCAAGGCGGTGGATGTCGTCGTCAAACTCAATCACCCGCAAACAATCAAGCACCTGATTCCGGCGTTGAAAGACGAGAACGAATACTCGCGGCGGGCGGCGGTTGAAGTCCTCAATGAGATCGGTACGCCGGATTCGATTAAAGACCTGCTACAAGCTGTGCGCGATGATGACTGGTGGGTGCGCGCACGTGCCGCGGATGCACTGGCGCAGATTGGCGGACCTCGCGTCGTTAACGCCGTCATGAAATTGATCAAAGACGATGATCAAGAGATTCGACGGGCCGCTATCGAGATCCTGAACGCCACCAAAGATCCGCGCGCTTACGACCAATTGCTCGCCGCCACGAAGGACGACGACTGGTGGGTGCGTGAACGAGCCGTCGACGCCCTCGCGGAGATCGGCGATACACGGGCTGTACCGACACTGACAGCGATGCTCGGCCAGAACGAAAAGTCAGACCCGACGGTCGTACGCGCACTCGGCAAACTCGGCAACTCGAGTGTTGTACCGAAGCTGGCGACACTGATGGAATCCGGTGGTCGCGAGGTGCGCGTGGAGGCCATTAAAGCGGTCGCCATGCTCGTCGACGAAGGCCATGCCGCAGCGGTACGCGACAAACTCGTTGCCATCCAGCAAGGCGGTGATAAACAGCTGGCCGACGCGGCCGACCTTGCCATGGAGACGCTGGAAACCCGGTTCTCCGCAGCCGTACGAGAACAGGATCGCAAAGCCGAGAAACTGTCCGAAGGACAGCAAAAAACACTGCTTATCAACGGCGAAGAAGCACAGAAGATTATCAGCGAGCAAGCCGCCGCGCCGCAGCAGACGCTGCCCGTGCTCGATATTTCCACGCTCGAAGCCGGTGCGATGCTCGAGAATCGCTATCGCTTTATCAAGCGGATCGGTAAGGGCGCGTTCGGCACGGTGTTGCTGATGGAAGATACCGTGGTCGGCGAACAGTTGATCCTGAAGTTCCTGAACCCGAACGTCTCGTCCGACGAAGAGATGATGAAACGGTTCGTGCACGAGCTGAAATTCTCACGCCGTATCACGCACCCGAACGTCATCCGGATTTACGACTTCCTGCACATCCAGGGCAACTACGCGATCTCGATGGAGTATTTCGACTCGCACACGCTCGGTGCGGAAATTGCGGCAGAAAAACCGATGAACTTCGCCAAAGCGCTGCGCTTTGCACGTGATATCGCCACCGGTATGAGCGTCGCCCATGACGCCGGTGTTATTCACCGCGATCTGAAGCCTGCGAACATCCTGATCGATGACTCGGGCCTTCTCAAGATCGTGGATTTCGGCGTCGCCGCTGCCGCTTCCAGCGGCGATACCCAGCTGACCAAAACCGGCTACGTCATCGGCTCACCGAAGTATATGGCACCTGAGCAGATCCTCGGTAAGAAGGTGGAAGAAACAGCCGATATCTACAGCGTTGGCGTCATGCTGTACGAAATGCTCACCGGATCGCCGCCGTATACACGTGGCGACCATATGTCCGTCATGTACCAACACGTGCAGGGTAAGGCGGCGCACTGTCAGGAACTCAACGACAAGATCCCCGATGATCTGGCGGCGATTGTCACCAAGCTGATGAGCGTCGATAAAGCCGAGCGTTACCAGAGCATGATCGAAGTCCGCGAAGCGCTGGAAGCCATCCAGCTCTAGCTTTTTCCCTCACAAACTGTGCGGAATCTCACAATAGGCCCGAAAAGGCTTTGCGTGTCCGTGTGACATAAGTCAATCTTCGTTATAGCGTCATCGTGGCAGACCAATAAATGCGCCACGATGGTGGCACCGTGCAGGTGCAAAGCTTCGGAGAAGACATGGCAAGACTTGACGCATTCCTTAAACTCGGTCTGGCACAGGGCTGTTCAGACGTTCATCTCGCGGTCGGCGTACCACCGATGCTGCGGATGAATGGCGACCTGATGCCGATCAAGTTTCGTGACCTGGGGGCCAGCGAGCTCGACAACTACGTGGCGGAGATTCTGACCAAATCGCAGCAGGACTCGTTTGCTGCCGGTCAAGACCTCGACTTCTCGTACGTCACCGAAGAAGGTGCACGATTCAGAACCAATGTGTTTCGTAAGGAGACAGGGGTTGGCGCGGTGTTCCGTAGTATCCCAACCGAAGTACCATCGCTCGAATCGCTGAAGTTGCCGCCTGTCATCGAGACTTTCTGTGATTATCACCAGGGCATGGTCCTCGTCACTGGCTCCACCGGCACCGGTAAATCGACTACGCTGGCAGCGATGATCAATCACCTCAACCAGACGCGCGAGTTGAACATCATCAGCCTCGAAGACCCGATCGAATTCGTTCATGAGAGCAAACGCAGTCAGGTCGTGCAGCGTGAATTGAACACGCACATCCCGGATTTCGCATCGGGGGTGCGCGCCGCGATGCGCCAGGACCCCGATGTGATTCTGGTCGGTGAGATGCGTGACATGGAGACGATCTCAATGGCGATGACCGCCGCAGAAACCGGGCACCTGGTGCTCGGTACGCTGCATACGACAGGTGCGGTCAAAACTATCGACCGCGTGATCGACGCGCTACCGGGCGAATTGCGCGAGCAAACCAAGAGCTTTCTCGCTCAGAGTTTGAAGGCGGTCGTCACGCAGGTGCTGGTGAAAACTCCGGGTGGCCAGGGCCGCCGTGCGATGCACGAAATTCTCGTCAATACGAAAGCCGTGTCGAACCTGATCCTGTCGGACCAGACACACCAGATAAACGCGCAGCTGCAGACCGGCGGCGAGCTCGGCATGCAGACGCTGGATATGGCGTTGCTAAAGGCAGTCACCAACGGTGAAATCGATCCCGATGATGCGTTCCGCTATGCGAATGACAAGAAAGTTTTCATGCGTCATGTGACAGACACCAGCGTGCTGCCGAAACTGGACAAGATCGGTTAGGGACAAAACATGAGTACCGAGCAAACCGCACCGAAAACAATCGACCAATATCTGCTGGAAGTGACGCGCTCCAACGGCTCGGACCTGCACTTGATGGCGGGCGATCCACCGCGCATGCGCGTGCATGGCTCTCTGAAAGAGATCAGCGGAAAACCGTTAACGCAGGCGCACGTGAGCGATTGCCTGTACGAGATGATGACACCGTCGGCGAGGCGTACGTTCGAGGAGCATGACAGCGTCGACTTTGCATACGAAATTCCGGAAGTGGCGCGTTTTCGTGTCAACATTCTGCGCCAATTGAACGGTATGGGCGCGGTCTGTCGAACCATCCCTACCGAGACCAAGAGTCTCGAAGACCTGAAGATGCCAAAAGTCGTGCGCGATCTGTGTCGACAGCCGCGCGGGCTGATCCTTGTGACCGGAAAAACCGGGTCTGGCAAGTCGACGACGCTGGCTGCAATGATCGACGAATTGAACACCCGCCTCAAAGGGCACATCCTAACGATCGAGGACCCGATCGAATTTATTCACCAGCGCAAGGGCTGTCTGATCTCACAGCGTGAGGTGGGCCGTCACAGCAGCTCTTTTGCCGATGCGCTGCACTCCGCTTTGCGCGAAGACCCGGATATTGTCCTCGTCGGTGAGATGCGCGATCTTGAGACAATCAGCATCGCCGTCACTGCCGCGGAGATGGGCATTCTGGTGATGGGAACGCTGCATACCAACGGGGCAGCGCAGACCATCGACCGGATCATCAACTCGTTCCCGTCTGAAAAACAAAGCCAGATTCGCACGATGCTATCGACTTCGCTGCGCGGTGTGATCTCGCAGCAACTGGTACCGACAAAAGGCAAGCCGGGTCGCGTCGCCGCACTTGAAATCATGGTCAATACCCCGGCCATCAGCAACCTGATTCGGCAGGGCAAGATCGACCAGATTGAAAATGCGATCCAGAGCGGTGCCGCACATGGCATGAAGACGATGGACAGCGCGTTGCAGGAGCTCTACGACGGCGCCTTCATCAGCGGCCGCGAAGCTTACGAGAAAGGAATCAACAAGACCAAGTTTCAGGCGATCAAGAACAACAACTAGCCTGACCGACAATACGGATCCGCACCAGCACTATGCGCGCCGCTGGTGCATAATATCGGCAGTTCCAATATTACTGACTGTCCGACTATGACCGACCAACGCCGCCTGCTGATTTCCAGCGCGCTACCCTACGCCAACGGAGATATTCACCTCGGCCATCTGGTGGAGTACATCCAGACAGATATCTGGGTGCGGTTTCAGCGTATGCGCGGTCATGAGGTGCACTATGTGTGCGCGAGCGATGCGCATGGCACACCGATC
>JBCAZB010000154.1:0-6538 GCA_038533315.1 Pseudomonadota bacterium
ATGCCGGTTGGGTTTGGTTGACCTTGTGGCTACTGCCTGCGGCAACCTGGCACATGCTGGTGGTTCGGCTGCGTAACATCGCCGAACATGGTGGCATGACACGCGAGAATGACCCGTGGCGGGTCGCGCGCACAACGCAGGCCAATTGGCTCTCCCGGGTTTTTATTGCACCCTATTACGTGAACTATCACGCGGAGCATCATTTGTTCATGTGGACCCCGTGCTATCGGTTGCCGGTGATCCATCGCGCGCTGCGCGAACAAGGTTTGCTGGAGACGCACGCGATGCCGGTTGCGTCGGGTTACTCAGCTGTCTGGCAGGCGGTGACACGATGATGCGAAGCAGGTGGCTCGCCGTCGCTGTGGTCGCGCAACTGTGCAGCGCTTGCAGTCTGTTGCGCGATCCCTTTGTGACCATCGCTGACAGGCCGACCGATGCGTCGACCGCCTTGGGCGAGCAGCAGACCGCGGTCACAATCCATCGTTACACGCTCGCGCCGGGCCAGACCGTTATCGGCGATGTACAGATTATCGAGGCGCGCGAGCAAGACACGTTTTCGGATATCGCGCGGAGCTACGGCCTAGGCTATGACGAACTCGTTTTTGCGAACCCTGGTGTCGATCCGTGGTTGCCTGGCGAGGGCACGCGTATCGTATTGCCGACACGGTTCGTAATTCCGGACGTCGAGCAACAGGGCATCGTGTTGAATATCGCGGCCAAGCGCTTGTACTGGTTTCCGCCGGTCGAGGAAGGCGAGGCGCGTGTTGTGGAGACCTTCCCGATCGGGATCGGACGCGTCGGTTGGGCGACGCCGACAGGGTCGTCCAAAGTGATTGCCAAAGCGAAAGATCCGGCCTGGTATGTGCCGGCATCGGTTCGCAAGGAACATCGCGAGGCAGGCGATCCGTTGCCAGCCGTGGTACCGCCGGGTCCCGACAATCCGCTGGGTCGACATGTTTTGAAACTCGATATGCCGGGTTACCTGCTGCATGGGACGAATCAACCGTACGGTGTCGGCATGCGCGTCAGTCATGGTTGTGTACGTTTGTATCCTGAGAATATCGCCGCGCTGTTTGACGTCGCGTCTATCGGCACGCCGGTCACGATCGTTAATGAACCGTTGGTTGCCGGATGGCGGGACCGATCCTTTTATGTCGTCGCCTATCCACGCCTTGAAGACGACGAACGCAGTGACGATGCACTCGTTAGCACTGGTCTGGATTACGTTCGAGACCGACATTGGATGTTACGCCAGGAAAGCGGGCAGGCTTGGCTCGCAGCCCGCATGGCCGCTGCGGATGGCATCGCCTACCGCTACACCGAATCCGCGTTATCTGCCGAAGCGGCGTGGGTTGAGAATGTGACAGTACCACCGGCTGACACGCCGAGCCGTGAAGAAGTCGCCGAAATGCTGGAAACGTTGATGGACGAGGCGGCCGAGGACGGCGCACCGTGAGCGAAAAGAAAGAAGCCAGGAAGGACGAATGGATGCGCGTCGTTCTGGAACAGGCGCAGCAGAATCTGAGCCAGACGCGTGAACGGCGTGTCGCTCAGTCAACGACCGCACATAAAGACAAGAAGGACGCGTAGTCGTCGTTTAGTTCGGGCTGGTGACCGGCGGGTCTGCCATTGTAGGTGTGCCAGAACAGCCATTCGCCGCGTTGTTCATCGTTACGCTGATCGTGTAGCAAGCACGCCATAGCTTTGCCGGTGTAAGTGGTTTCCAACGGCAGCTGCCAACGTGTCCTCGCCGTGGCGACGGCGGCCTTGGACGCGTCGGTGGCATGCGCATAGTCATCACCGTAAAACTCGTCGCGGATACTGACATTCGCGAAATCGTCATTCGCCAGACGGATACGCGGTTCGGCCGCTTGCAGGCGCCTCACGATTTTTCGACAGAGTTTCTGTAGCGCAGGCATATTGCACTGGTGGGCGGCCGTGACGCGGACGGCAACGACATGCGTTGGCCAGCCGAGTAGCGCGAGACCAACGGTCAGCCCTGCTGCCGTACCCATCGTGCCGGAAGCGACATAAATGCGCTCTGGTGGTGCCGGTGCATTCCACTGTTCGGCTAACTCAAAGGCGGCATTGACGTAGCCGATACTGCCAATCGCTGATGTGCCGCCAAGTGGCACGACCGACAGGCCATCCGCGCTCGCATCTCGCAGGCGTCGCATCTGCGCGACGCGGTCACGCCGCCGCTCGGCCGAAGCCTCCAGAGCGGTTCCATTCGATTGATGCCGCTGTAGCGTGGTCTCGACAAAGTCGGTCATGCGCTGTCGCATCAGCATGCAGGTGCAGTCGATGTCGATTTGCCGCGCATGCAGCGCCGTTGCCAGCGCATGATTGGAGCCCACGCCGCCAAATGTCACGAGATCGCCACGGCCTTTGGCCGCGGCATCACCAAGCAGGTATTCCAACTTGCGGACTTTATTGCCGCCGTAGATGCTGTGTGTCTGATCGTCGCGTTTGATCCAAAGTCCGTGCGGCGCCGATTGCAATTGTTGCAGCGGCGTCGGGAAGTCGCCGAGTGGCAGACGAGCGATACTTCGTGACAGGCCACTGTAGCGCGATTCAAGGAAGCTGAAGCCGGCCGGCTGATTGTGTATCGCGATCGCCACGCAGGTGGTCTCCTCATCGTTAGCGCAAGCGCGTACTGCCGTGCTCGCATCCCGTATCAGCAGCCTCTAGAATAGGGTTACTGTAAAGCCATAGCAAACGGGGAGGGGCGTGATTGGCTGCATTATCCGGTAGCGGGATGACAGTAATCGAAGCACCGATTGGCGATCAGCCAATCGCTATTTACCCGACCCCGACCGCCGCGTTCCTGGGGCGTGCGGCGGCCGGTCCGGTCAACGCACCCGTCGTTGTTGACAGCGTCACAGCATTCGACCGTGTTTTTGGTGGCGAGTGGTCCGACAACACGCTAGCCGAACAGGTGCGGTTGTTTTTCCAGCATGGCGGTCAGCGGGCCATCATCGTGCGTCTTTGCAATTCGGCGCGTTGCGGTGAGCTGACGCTGCCAGCCGATGGTGTCGACTTGCGACTCACTACCCGGCATCCGGGCAGTGCCGAACGCGTCAGAGCCTCGGTCGACTATGATGGCATCAAAGACGACCGGCACTTCAATCTGACGTTGCAGCGTGTTGATGCATCCGCGCGGCACATTCTCGATCAGGAAATCTATGCGAATCTCAGTATCGATGCTGAGGCCAGTCTGTGGTTTGGACATGCGCTGGCGGATTCGGCGCTGGTGCGGCTACCTGCACAGCCTGCGCTTGCCACCCGGCCACTAGCGACACGCTCTCAGTCTGCGCATGGCGGTGTCGCTTACCAATCGATGTCATTGCTTGGCGATGATGGAACGGCCCTGACAGACTACGATTTCGTCGGCTCCGAGCGCACACGCACCGGCTTGTTTGCACTGGATCTGGCGCCGGATTTTGATGCCTTGTACGCGTGCGCGGATACCGATGATGTGGCACCAGGCCCCACCTTTGTTGTTGCGGCGACTCAATACTGTGCGTCTCGGAATGCCATGTTGCTTGTCGATCCACCGCCCGATGATGATGCCGATGCGATCGTGCGTTGGCGTCATGGTGGCGCATTGGACAGTGAACACGTCCTGACCTATTTCCCTCGCCTGCGTCGACGAGACGATGCGACGGCGTCTGCCAGCTCGGCAGCCGGCGCGTTGATGGGCTTGCTGTTGCGCCATGATGCGCAACACCATGTGTTCACCGCGCTGGCAGACAGCCCGAGCCAGAATGCGGCCTTGTTGCATCGCGACTGGCTACCGAGCGCGACGCTGACGACGGACGACGCGTTGACGCTGCTGCGCGTGGGTGTGAATCCATTGGTGGTCGGCGAACGACGCCGATTAGTATTTCCTGCATTGGTCACGGCAGCTAACCGCCGTGAACGACGACAAGGGTCACTGCCGGATCAGCGGCTGAAGAAATTCGTGTTGCGACAAATAGAGCGCGGTACCCGCTGGGCGGTGTTTCGCAAACGTGATGAGACACTATGGATGCAGGTGGCTGATCAGGTATCGACCTTCATGCAATCGCTCGCAGAGCTCGGCGCGTTCGCCGAGGGTCGCGGTAATGCTCAGAGCTGGTCGGTGCGGTGTGACGCCGAGACCAATGCGGGTGTCGATGGTGTTCGGTTGTTGATTGGTTTTCGCAGTGTTGCCAGTGACTCTCCATTTATGTTCGCTATCACGCAACACAGCGACGGCACGACAGCGTGTCGGACAGCATTTACCTATCCCGAATTGGCGTGACTGCATCCATGCGGGGTGCCTTAGCGAACTTCCTTACTCAGAACGGATCGAGAGTACAGGTATGTCCCATCAACCACCACGCGATGCAACGCGAACTTTGTCTTTGTCGACGCTGCTGTTGGCAGCGCTCTATGCGGGTACATTGGTCGCGACGATCCACTGTTTGCTGACTGCCTGATACGACGGCGGTGATTACCGTCGCGCCGCGCGATCAGCTACCATAGGCGGATGACGCGCGACGCCATAGTTCTAACAACGCTAGTCGCCTACAAGCTAATTCTGGTGGCCATCGGTTTATGGGCAGCGCGCCGTAACAGTGATGCCCACGACTACCTGTTAGCCGGTGGCAAGTTGGGGGGCTGGGTGGCTGGCTTGAGCGCCAGCGCTAGCTCTTCCTCTGCCTGGACACTGCTCGGCGTTAGTGGTGCGGCTTACGCATGGGGGTTGTCTGCGGTGTGGTTGTTCCCCGCAACACTCGGCGGCTTCTTGCTCAATTGGTTGGTTGTCGCACCACGCCTTGCAACACTCGCTCGCGAGGAACGCGCCCTGACGCTATCCGAGTTGATTTTACCGACACATCTCGGCCGCTGGCAGTTGCCATTGCTCAGATTATCTACAGTCATTATCGTTTTTTGTTTCCTGTTCTATATCGCCGCGCAGTTCGATGGTGCAGGAAAAGCATTCAGCGCCAATTTCGGCTGGCCGGCGGCTGAGAGTATTCTGATCGGCGCCGCTATAGTGACGCTGTACACGCTGCTCGGCGGCTTCTGGGCGGTCAGCGTTACTGACGCCTTGCAGGCGGTCATGATGTTACTCGTAGCGGTGGCATTGCCGGGGCTCGCCGTAGTGACGGTCGTGTCCGGTGGCGAATGGACGACCGGTGCCATGGGTAATTTGCTCGGCGATTACCCGGGTGTGCTGGGGCTTGTCTTTGTATTCGGTACGCTCGGTATCGGCATGGGTTATCCAGGGCAGCCGCACGTCGTGAACCGGTTTATGGCGCTGCGTGATACGCGTGCACTGCGTCGCGGTCAGTGGATCGCAATCGGCTGGGCGGTCGTCGTCTATAGCGGCATGCTGGCGCTCGGTTGGTCTGCACGGGCATTGATCGCGCCACCGGGTGATGGCGAGCAGGCGTTGTTTCTGGTTGCTGATGCCGTCTTATCGCCTGTATTCGCTGGCCTCGTGTTGGCCGCCGTGTTATCCGCGATCATGTCCACCGCTGATAGCCAGTTGTTGAGCGCTGCTGCTGCCGTCGCACACGACTGGCGATTGGATACAGCAAGTCCCGACGCAGCACCCGCTTTGGTCCGCAGCGTTGTCATCGTCCTGGCAGTTGCTGCAATCGCGCTCGCATTGTTTGTGCCGCAGGATATCTTCTCGCGCGTCCTGTTCGCCTGGCATGCAGTCGGTTCGGCCCTCGGGCCGCTGCTGCTCGCGCGTATTGCCGGCTGGCGAGTCTCGGCAATCGGTAGCGGCGCCGCCATGCTGAGTGGGTTTGGTTTGACCGTGGTATTCCATCTGTTGGTGGACTCGCCTGGCGACTGGGTTGAACGCTGGTTACCGTTGCTGATCGCCGCTGCGATCGTATTGGCAACGCGACAGGATCGTGACCATGAAAATTGATCGCGTACTGCGTATTGGCGGCCTATTGTTGGTGCTGGTCATCCTGTTACTGATGGTATTGCTGCTGCTCTCTGTGACGGATGCCACGCTGGGTTTGTGGGAGCGATTGACGACGGCACCCGCGCTGATCCGTTATGGTTTCTTGGTTGTGTTGGCCGTGCTCGCGGGTTTGTTTGTGGTGCTGACCTGGCGCGTGCTGAGGCGTCCGACGTCGACCAAGTCTGCGCCAGCGCCGTTGTTGGACGAAGATGCCATCAAAGCGCGTGTTTCTACTGTCGGCGCGGATGGCGTCGACACCGAGGCGGCAGAGCAGGCGCTGGCGGATCTCGCCGAGCATCGGGCTGGTGAAGCACTGACGATCGCGTTGTTTGGCGCGGTCAGTACCGGCAAGTCTTCACTGGCCAAGGCTTTGTTACCCGACGCGGATGTACTGATCAGTCCTGTTGCTGGTTCGACCCAATCGGTCGCTCGCTTCGAATGGCAAGCACGCACTGGCGCCACCATCACTATTGCGGATCTGCCGGGTTTGGAAGCGATCGGTGGCGAGCTGGACGCAGCGATGCTCGAGGAGGCGCGACGCGCGCATGCCGTCGTTTTTGTCACCGATGGCGATCTATCGCGGCAGCA
>JBCAZB010000155.1:0-6523 GCA_038533315.1 Pseudomonadota bacterium
TCAGCTGCTGACCGGCATCTTCCTGACCATGAACTACAAGCCGAGTGCGGCTGAAGCGTTCGCCTCCGTCGAATACATCATGCGTGATGTCGAGTTCGGCTGGTTAATCCGCTACATGCACTCGACGGGCGCATCAGCGTTTTTTGTCGTGGTTTATCTGCACATGTTCCGAGCCATGATGTATGGCTCTTACAAGAAGCCGCGCGAACTCATCTGGATCATCGGCATGCTGATTTTCGTGGCGCTGATGGCGGAAGCCTTCCTTGGTTACTTGCTGCCGTGGGGTCAGATGTCCTACTGGGGCGCGCAGGTTATCGTGTCGCTGTTCGGTGCCATTCCCGGCATCGGTGAGCCGCTGGTTGATCTCATTCGCGGCGATTACTCGATTTCGGATATCACGCTAAACCGCTTCTTCGCGCTGCACGTTATCGCTTTGCCGCTGGCGCTTATTATGCTTGTGGTGGTTCACATTCTTGCGCTGCATGAGGTGGGTTCTAACAACCCCGACGGCATTGAGATCAAGGAAAAGAAAGACGCCAACGGCGTGCCGTTGGACGGTGTTGCGTTCCACCCTTACCACACCAGTAAGGACCTCGTGGCTATCGTGATATTCCTGGCGATCTTTTTCGCGGTCGTATTCTTCGCGCCGGAGATGGGCGGCTACTTCCTCGAACACGCCAACTTTGAGCCGGCTAACCGACTGAAGACGCCTGAGCATATCGCACCGGTGTGGTACTTCACGCCGTTTTACGCGATCTTGCGCGCGGTGCCGCACAAGCTGACCGGTGTGGTGCTCATGGGCGCTGCGGTCTTGCTGCCGTTGTTCTTGCCATGGCTCGATCGGTCTCGTGTTCGCTCGATTCGCTACAAGGGCTTGATGACCAAGACGGCGTTAACGTTGTTCGTGATCGCGTTCATCGGCTTGGGCTATCTGGGCTTGCAACCGTCGACAGGCATCTACGTGTTCATGGCGCAGGTGCTGACCTTTGTCTACTTCGCGTTTTTCCTGGCCATGCCGTTCTACAGCAAAGCTGAAAAGACGAAGCCGGTACCAGATCGGGTGGTCTACCATGGGTAACAAGATGACACTTACAACTCGCCTTACAGCTAGCCTCGCAGCACTCGCACTGGGTTTGACAGGTGCGGCATTCGCTGCCGGTGGTGGCGCGAAGCTGGATGCTGCCAACAATGACGTCGGCAATAGTGCGTCACTTCAGCGCGGCGCGCGCAACTTCATGAACTATTGCTCGGGCTGCCACAGCGCCAAGTATGTGCGCTATAACACGCTAGGTGATGCACTCGGTCTTAGCGAGGATCAGCTCATAGAAAACTTGATGTTCAATGCGGAAAAAACGCACGAAACGATCAACGTGTCTATGCGCCCCGGTTATGCAGGCAACTGGTTCGGTCAGGTGCCACCAGACCTATCGCTGATTGCTCGGAGTCTTGGGCCGGACCACATTTACACGTTCTTGCGCAGCTATTATGTGGACGAAAAATCCGCGACCGGTTGGGGTAACAGTCTCAAAACCGTCAGTATGCCGCATGTTTTGTGGGAGCTCGAAGGCATGAAGGCGAAAGTCGAGCATCATGCCGGTGACGAGGCTGAAGAAGCTGATCACGGCGACGACGAGGTCGAATTCGAAACGATAAGCGCTGGCTCGCTCAGCGCGGAAGAATATGATCAGTTCGTTCGCGATACGGTTAACTTTCTCGCTTTCATCGCTGAACCCGTGCAGCTCAAGCGTCAGCGGTATGGCGTTTGGGTCATGGCATTCCTGCTCATCTTCGGCCTGTTGTCTTACGGTCTGAAGAAAGAAATCTGGAAAGACGTTAAGTAGTGTAGTATCCAGATGCCCGGTCGCGCGTCCGCGCGGCCGGGCATTATTGGTTTGCGTTCTGGGGAGGCCGCACACCGATCAATACCACTCCCGGCGCCGGCGGATGTCCGGCCACTAGAAGAATGACAGTTTCGGAGGATTCCATGGCGGTACTTGCAAACCGACGTTCCATTATGAGTTTGTTTTCGCGACCGACTTGTATTTACAGTCACCGCACCCGACTGGTGCTGGCAGAGAAGAGCATCAACATCGAAATCGTTAACGTTGATGGCGATGACTTGCCTGAAGACCTGATGGATCTGAATCCGTACCACACCGTACCAACACTGGTAGATCGCGATCTCGTGTTGTACGACTCACGGGTCATCGTTGAGTACTTGGATGAGCGCTTCCCGCATCCTCCATTGATGCCGGTAGATCCAGTGACGCGCGCGCAGTTCCGGCTCGCGTTGTTCCGCATTGAAAACGACTGGTACAAGCTGGCCGAGCAAATCGAAGAGGCAGCGGAGAAAAAGCAGGCGACCCGTGCCCGCAAGATTCTGAAAGAAAGTGTTCTAGCCAGCGCTGAAGTGTTTGCCGCGAAGGAGTTTTTCCTTGGTGACGAATTTTCTTTGGTGGACGCGACGGTAGCACCGCTGCTTTGGCGGCTCAATGCTTACAACATCGACCTCGGCAAAAGCGGGCAGGCGATCGAGGCCTACATGGAGCGTATCTTCTCGCGCCCTTCGTTCCGTGAGAGTCTGACGGAACTTGAGCAAGAAATGCGTCTCTAGACCGGCTTTGTAGTGACCTTGTGTCAAACGACCACGCGGATTCAGTAACCTCTAAACGCCCCTATTTGATAAGGGCGATGCATGAGTGGATGAGCGACAATGGGCACACGCCTCACCTGGTCGTAGACGCGTTGCATGATGCCGTTGTAGTGCCCTCAGAGCACGTGAAGGACGGCCGTATCGTGTTGAATATCAGCTACACGGCTGCGCATGCATTGACCCTCGATAATCAGACCGTATCATTTCGCGCTCGTTTCGGCGGTCAGCCGTTTGAGGTATCAGTGCCCGTGTCGAGTGTGCTAGGCATTTATGCGCGAGAGACCGGGCAGGGTATGGTGTTCGCGGACGGTACAGAGCCCGATGATGCCGGGCCAGACGACAGCGGCAGCGATGATGATGGTCCGAGCAAAGGGCCGCACCTTAAAGTGGTCAAGTAGCCTCGCTCGCTTACTAAGATATTGGTAAGTCGGTTGCGTCGAAGGCGTTACGTAGCCAACTGAGACGAAAACCGCTGGGCTCTTCCGACTCAGCGATTGTAATTACATCGAATCGGGCGGCCGGTTGACACGTGCCACGGTAGTGTTTGGCAAGAAATGTGGCCGCAGTGCTGGCAAGTCTGGCTTGTTTGCGTCGATCCACGCTCTCGATTGCGCTGACGTAATGCGGATTACTGCGTGCCCTGACTTCAACGAAGACGAGGTCCTGCCGGTGCTGGGCGATCAGGTCTACCTCTCCCCGGCGCGTGCGGTAGTTACGTCGTACGATATTGAGCCCACGGCCACGCAGGTAAATTTCCGCGACACGCTCCCAATCCGCGCCTGCCTTTGTTCGGTTCAACGCTCCAGCGTTGACGTTTCCGGCTCGATGAACTCCTGTTGTGAGTGTCTATCATCGAACGCCGGTGTCTCAGCCACGGGTAATACCAATGGGGGCAGCGGGACAGCGCTTTCGCGCGTGAAGGTCGCCCAGAGTGGCGCTCGTCGAATGCGTCCATAGGCATCGAGCTCAAGATCGCCTGTCGCGCCGGTAATCACGGCGCTGGCGTCAGGGTCGGGGTCGACAATGCGCTTGAGCACGTCAAAGGCATCATATCCCAGTGCAAACAAGCGTGGCTGTGCATTGGCGCTCGGGAAATAACCGCCGATCGTCTGCAACGGCGTAATGTCTTCTGCCATCCGATCCACGAGCCAGCGAATATCGCTGAATCGAATACCGTTGAGATCGCTGTTGTTGGTGCTGCGTGTTGCATTGACGGCCGACGTTGCAAACACGGGTAAGTCACCCGCATAGTGGAATCGCAGTTGTGGCTTCAGTCGTTTCGCGGAGTCGCTGCTGGCACCAACGAAAATGAAATCGGCATCGGCACGTCGACGGGGCTCGAACTGCAGTGTGCCACCAAGAGTTGAGCGCATGCTGCGATAGCGGCTCACACTGTCATTCAGAAGCAACAAGGTCTGGATCTCGTTCTTGTAGTCCGGCTCTCTGGCTACGAAAGTCTGATGGTCGAGCATAGCGCCACCCAATGCGGAAAATTCTGTGTTGAATGCGGCGAGCACGCGTTCTCCCCAATTGCTGGCCGGCACTAATGCGAGTGCTCGCCGATGTCCCTCCGCATAGGCTCGCCGTGCAGCCGCACGAGCTTCATCCTCGGGCGCCAGACCAAATTGGTAGACGTCGCCGGTGACCATCGCATCGATCGGGAGGTAATTCAGCAGCAGCGTTGGTGCTGTTAGCGCGCCGCCGGCCTGCAGCTCATCGACTGGGCTGCGCAAGACTGGGCCGACAACAAAGTCGGCACCGGATTCGAGCGCGCGTTGGTACGCGAGTGTGGCTCCGAGTTTGGCTACATCGTAAACCTCGACGACTGGAGCATCGCTGCGACCCTGATAGTGCTCGCTGTAACGTGCGAGGAAGCCGTCGCGTACCGCTTCTCCGACCACCGCTGTGCGACCACTCAAGGTCAGTAGCAACGCTATATGTTCGGCGCTACCTATGTCAGTAACGGCGTCGCTGCCGAGGATGCCGGGCACAATAAACTCATTCGCTGGATGGCCCATGTAGGCCCGTTGCCACGCGGAAAGCCCCCGCACTGGTCCCCCGGGTGTGCTGCCGTCAGCCAGCATACCGAGCGCCAGCCAACCGCGGGCCTCCTCATTGCGGGTATCGGCGAAGGCGGTTTGAAGTGCATCAGGACTCGCTTGCAAAAGACCATCCCAAATGACGCTGTGGTTGCTCGCGATTTCCTGTTGGCTGTTCAACCAGAGTTCCCGCCGTTGCAACGTAGCTAGTGCTTCCGCGGGTTGGTCCTCAAGGAACAGCGCCTCGCCACGAATGCCTTCGGCCGCGATTCTTTGGCTAAGACTGAAATCGCCTGCACTACTTTCTGCCAGTGTTGCGACTGCGCGTTCACCGTTGCCTCGCAGGTTGTACAGCGCCGCCGTTGTCAGCAACCAATCATTGCGCAGAGGCTGTATCTCGGGTTCTCGAACGTTCGACAATGCAACGGCAGCGCGGCGTTCGTCCGTTGCCAGAATCCACTGCTGTACTGCGAGCAACGTGTAGCGGTCCCGCGCATCGCCCGCTTGTTCGCCGGCCAGACTGACATACATACTGGCCGCTGCCTGATGGTCGCCCGCTGCCGCGAGGCGCTCTGCCCGGACGCTGCTTGCCCGATCGCCAAAACCAGAGGTGATCGGTGTACCGCTGCATGCGCTCAATAATACGCAGAGCAATCCGACCATGGCGATCGCCCATGACCTGTCGACAGTGGATTGTCGCTCGCGGATCTCGTGTGTCATGCTTTCCTACCCTGTGCAGCGCTGCGGCACTTTGGTTGTCGCAGCCAATCATTATATTGACGGATTATAACGTGCATTGTTCCTGTACCAGATATCGATTCACGCTGACGGTGTGTCCATGACGGGGCGGCTATATGTTGTCGCTACGCCGATCGGAAATCTTGCTGATGCGTCGACGCGCATGCGCGAGACACTGGCTTCCGTCGATTGCGTTCTGGCTGAAGATACACGGCACAGTGGTCGCTTGTTACACCAAATTGGCGTAAAAAAACCGCTTATTGCTCTGCACGAACACAATGAGAGCGATCTGGTCGAAGGTCTAGTGCAACGCCTGGCAGCTGGGGAGAACATGGCGCTGATTTCTGATGCAGGTACACCGGCGGTTAGTGACCCCGGTTTCAAGTTGATCCGGGATGCGCGACGAGCTGCTATAGATGTGTCGCCAGTGCCAGGGCCAAGTGCGGTGATCGCTGCGATATCGGTGGCGGGCCTGCCGACTGACAAATTTGTCTTCGAGGGTTTTTTGCCGGCTCGACATCAGGCGCGACAGACGGCGCTAGCGGTGTTGTCCGACGAGCCGCGCACGATGGTTTTTTATGAATCGGTGCACCGGATTGAGGAAACGTTGCGGGATTGCTGCACGGTTTTTGGCAATGAGCGTCAGGCTGCTATTGCGCGTGAGCTCACCAAGCTGCATGAGCAGATTGTTTCTGCGTCGTTGTCCGCTCTGTTGCAGTCTGTCGCCACGGGTACGATCCCGCTTAAAGGGGAGTTCGTGCTGGTAATTGCAGGTCAGGAAAAGGCGATAGAAGCCGTGCAGTCGGAAGGCGAGCGCTTGGTCGAAGCATTGCTCGCCGAAGGTGTTCGCGTGAAAGAGGCCTCTCGCGTGGCCGCACGGCTTACCGGCGGCAAACGCAATGCGCTCTATCAGTTTGCATTGACGGCCCAGAAAGCCGCCGAGTGATACTTGGTTTTCCGGCGCTGTTCGCCTATCGTTCGCGCTGGAGTCGGCCAGGCAATCGCTGTGTGGCAACACACGGAGGAAAGTCCGGGCTCCTTCGGACAGGGCGCCAGGTAACACCTGGGGGGCGCGAGCCTACGGAAAGTGCAG
>JBCAZB010000156.1:0-6515 GCA_038533315.1 Pseudomonadota bacterium
TACCCATGCGTTCCGCGCGCTGCAGCTGCAACTGGTTGACAATCAGCCGCTCGAGAATCTGGTCTTTGAGTACATCTTCTGGTGGTAGCTGCTGGTTCGCCTCCGACAGTCGCTGTACAAGAGTACGAATCTGATTGTCGAGCTCGCTCTGCAGCACTACACCATCGTTGACGACGGCGACTATCTTGTCGAGCAACTGCCCGGTCTCCGCATTCTGAGTACGCGCCTCGTGACTGACGGCAACAAGACATAAAATAAGCGAAATCTTTTTGATCATGACGTTTTATCGTTAGCGAGCTTGATACCCAAGGATACCGCTTTCCAGCAGCGAATCCACGGAGTCTCCGACACTGGTCAGGCCCTTGAGTTCCAATTGAATAATGATGGCAGACTCGGCAGTACCATCCCGACGGCTGATAAATCGCCTGGACACGACGCTGACGCCCCAGCAACAGCTTTCGTATTCGAGGCCGACAAACCGTTCGAGAGAGGTTTTTTCCCGGAACGAATAATTATAACGCCCAACCATGTTCCAGCGCGAAGCGATTGGCCAGACCCAGGATACATCACCCTGGTCAATCGAATCCCGGCGGAATCGATAGCCCAGATTGAGGATACGTCCGCGACCGGGCTGATATTGCAGTCTGATCTCTGATTTCGTCGTGCTATTGGTTTCGCTGTTCCATTGTTGCGCAAGATCGATGTTCCAGTTACCCCAGACGTTGAGCCGCAATTCGGCGATGTAGTCTGACGAGTTACCGGTTGTGTCGGTGGTGCCGGGCAGGGCGACGGCCTGTTCCGACAGATAGCGACTCTGCCCTACTGTAGCGGTCAGTATCGACCGTCCGTCCGCATTGTCGATCAGGCGTGTTGTGATCCCAATCGTTGCCTGATCAGTATCGCCAATGCGATCGATGCCAATGAAACGGTTACTGCGATACAGCTGCTCGATACTGGCAATCGGTTGGATCGTATCGAACACGGGTAGATCGGTCTGGTCGCGGAACGGCACATGCACGAAATACAGATGCGGCTCTAGCGTTTGCCGGATCCGGCCGCGGTCAAGATCCCGAAACAGCGTGACGCCGGTCATGAACTCGGCGGTGGGCATACTCCGCGTTTGCGTCGTATCGCTGGTTGTCGTGTCAGCATCGAGCTTGTAATGCGTGTAGAGCCACTGCAATTTAGGCCGGAAATAGAAGCCGTTTCGCTCAAGTGGCAGGCTGATAGAAGGCGCCACGTGATAGCGCTGCCCTGTGACACCGACGTCGCGGTCGAAAGCGGTCAACTCAGTCTCCAGGCCCAGTGTCAGGCCGCCGGGCAGCCGGTCATACTCGCTATCCACGCGAACCGACGGCAACAGCCGATAGGGCTGATTGGCCCGGTCAATCAGCGCGTCGATGGTCTGATAGTGCGTGACGCGCGCCTCTGCCTGAGTGTAGGGGCCGCGATAGCGCAACCCGACACTACGGTTGAGGTGAGTTGCACTGGCATTGCTAAGACTGCCGCCGAGATCCTCGAGATAACGCGTATCCGACACATCTGTGACATCCACAAAGCCTTGCCAGCGTTCCGCGAAATTGCTTTCGTTCTGCCATTCAAACAACGTTCTGTCGATGTCGAGAATGTTATCGCTGGGCAAGTACGTTGCGCGAATGCTGCCGGTACTGCGACTAGTCAGATAGCGAAACTGACTGTCAAGTTGTACGCCGCGCCGCGACAATATGCGCGGCGTGAAGGTCGCATCGAATGCTGGCGCGATGTTCCAGTACCACGGAGCGCGGATGTCGATACCGTTTTGTTGGGATTGCCCGAAGCCAGGAATCAGAAACCCTGTTTTTCGCTGTGTGCTGATCGGAAACGACAGGTAGGGTGCGTACAGAATAGGCACGCCTTTGAACTTGAGCGACATGCCGCGCGCCTCGCCGACTCCTGCTTCCGTATCCAGACGAATTTTTTTGGCACGGATAATCCAGTCTGCATCCATGCTGGGGCACGACGTATAGCCCACATCCTCGAGTCGAATCTTGCCGTTGCGATCAATACGCAACAACCCTGCGCCGCCGCGCGCGGCACCCTGACCCAGTTCGAACTCGGCCTCGGTGAATTCGATGCGACCGTAGAGATAGTCGAGCATTGCCTGTTGGCTGACAATATCCGCGCCGGCACCGGTGTAGCGAATATTGCCGATCAGCGCCAGCGTCCCCTCCTCGCGACGATAGTTGCCTTCTTCTGCCTCAATGGCATACCCGGCACTACTGGCGCGTACGCCATCCTTCAATAACGCATCGCCGCCGAGCGTCAACTCACCGCGACCGCTCTCGAGTGAGATCTGGCCGTCGTCCAATGGGGCAGGTTGCGTTGCAGTCGGTGTGAATCGTGGCGCCTCACACAGTGCCGGCGCAGCGTTCTCGCTGTCGCTGTTGGTTTCTGCAAGGGTGACTAGCGGCAACGCCGCAAGGCCAAGCAACAGGATGTAACGAAATACAGAAATGGGATCCACCGATCTCACCGACACAGGTCCTTGGATTGTAAATCAAGAGGGTGGTTCCGTGTGCAATCGCGGACCGGGCTGTAACGCCACAGGGTTGCCTGTGGCGGCTGCCGGGACGCCTGCCCACACGGTCTTTCACGGGCGAAAGAAGGCCCGGTCTGCGCTACCATTGGCAGATGAATTCGCAAAGCGATGCCAATGATATGCGCCGGCTGGCACTACACCGGTGGCTCAATGAACTGGGTTACTCCATCATGTCGCTTGAGCCGGCCTCGGCCGATGCGAGCTTTCGGCGCTATTTCCGCATTGGTTTGGAGGAAGCCAGCACACCGGACCGACCGACCACGTTGATTGCGATGGATGCGCCACCGGAAAAGGAAGACAGCGCGCCATTCGTGCGAGTCGCCGATGTCATGCAAGCACTCAACATGCCGGTGCCGGCGATCTATGATCGCGACCTGGAGCAGGGTTTTATCACGCTCGATGACCTTGGTAGTACGGACCTTCTCACGGCGCTAGGTGCAACGCCCGAGGCGAGCGACGCTCTGTACTCCGAAGCAATGCAATGGCTGAGTACATTGCAACGCGCGAGCGAAGCGCAAGCGCGCACCAATCCTGTCTACGACGAGGCGTTGTTGCGTCGTGAAATGTCGTTGTTCCAGGAATGGCTCGTCGGTAAGCATCTTGGGCTGCGGTGGTCGCAGGAAGATCACGCGCAATGGCAATTAATCACCGACGTTTTGGTCCGCAATGCGGTCGGCCAACCTTATACCTTTGTTCATCGCGACTATCATTCTCGCAATCTGATGGTGCGCGAAGACGGATCTATCGCCATTATCGATTTTCAGGATGCGATGTACGGGCCCTTCACCTACGATCTCGTTTCGTTGTTGCGCGACTGTTACGTTTCGCTACCACCGGCACAGGTTCGCGCATTGGCGGAGGATTGGCTGGCAATGTCGCCGCACGGCCAGGGTGTTGACAGTACGCAGCGGCTTCGGTGGTTTGATCTGATGGGCGTACAACGTCACCTTAAAGCGGCCGGGATTTTCGCGCGCCTCGCTCACCGCGACAATAAATGGGGTTATCTGCCCGACGTGCCGCGCACGATCGGCTACATCATCAGTCTACGTACCCGATATCCCGAGCTCGAATGGTTGGCGACGCTACTGGAGCAACGGGTGCTACCGGAACTTGCCTCGTGACACAGGCGTTGCTGATGTGTGCCGGTCGCGGCGAGCGGTTGCGCCCGCTGACAGATCACAGGCCGAAGCCGCTCGTCAACGTGGCGGACGATACGTTGCTAGGTTGTCATCTCGCGCGCCTGAAGAGGGCGGGTGTTCATCGTGTCGTCATCAACCTGGGGTGGCTCGGCGAGCAGATCATGCGTCATGTCGGTGATGGTTCGCAGTGGGGCGTGGATGTCGTCTACAGTGCTGAGGGTTACCCGACACTCGACACGGGCGGGGCAATCCTGCGCGCGATGCACTGGCTCGACGACGCGCCGTTCTGGGTGATCAACGCGGATATCTGGACCGACTATGCGCTACCGGATTCACCGTCCGATGTGCTCGGCGACTGTCACGGTGCGCTTGGCTTAGTCGCGAATCCTGAGTATCGCGACAGTGGCGACTTCGATCTCGTGCACGGTCGCGTAGTCAATGCGGCAAACCCGGGTCTGACGTTTAGTGGTATAGCCGCGTATCGACCCGCGTTCTTTCCAAAGCAAGATGTGGCGCGATGCTCGGTCGTGCCCTGGTTGCGCACAGCAGCCGAGAACGACGCACTGATGGGGTTCAAGATCGAGGCGGCCTGGTTTGATGTTGGCACGCCGGCGCGGCTAGAGACACTCGCGCGATATCTCGAAGCGATAGGCCGTTGAGTTTAGCCGGCTGATGCGTCGGGCAATGTAGCGGGGAACACGAAATCGGTCTGCAGCGTTTGATTGAGGCGCGGTGTCAGTGCAGCGGCTACGTCTTCAGTGCGGCGCCGGATGCCGAGTGAGCTTAAGTCGATGACTTCCAGGTTACTAAAGCCACATGGGTTGATCCGGTGAAACGGCTCGAGATCCATATCGATGTTGAACGCCATACCGTGATAGCAACAACCGCGACGGATACGCAAACCGATGCTCGCGATTTTCTTGCCGTCGACATAGACACCAGGTGCATCGCAGCGCGACGCCGCCTCGACGCCCAGAGATGCAAGATAATCGATGACGGCATTCTCCAGGCCCGAAACCAGTCCACGCACGCCGAGTTTCGCGCGTCGGACGTTAATCAATGGGTAAATCATCAATTGGCCAGGACCGTGATAGGTGACCTGACCACCGCGATCAATCGGCACCAGTGGGATGTCGCCGGGTGCCAGAACGTGTTCTCTACTGGCTGCCATGCCGAGTGTGAAAACTGGCTGATGCTCGCAAAACCAAAGTTTGTCGGCGCTACTGCTGTCTCGCGTGTCGGTGAATGCCTGCATCTCGCGCCAGACCGGTTCGTAGTCGCGCAAGCCAAGCCAATGGGCATTGTTCGTCGTCATCGACTACAAGGCCATCAAGACGCGATCATCGTCGGTCAGCGCTTGATAGATGCTGTCGAGTTGCTGGCGACTCGTCGCCGTAATATCGACGGTAACCGATGTGAATTTCCCGTTCTTGCTTTCTCGTGCAGCGACTGCCAGCGGCGCTTTCTGCTCGGCCGTGCGGAGTATCAGGGCTGTGACATGAGACTCGAAATCGTTGCCGGCCTCGCCCATCGCTTTGACCGCGAAGCGCTGCGGGAACTCCATCTCAAATTCGGGCGTTTCTTTGCTGTCGCTCATAACGTGTACTTCGTGTCCTGGAATGCGTCAAATAGCGTGCGCCAGAGGGGGCCGGGTTTGCCGTCGCCGATACGATTCGCGCCCACGCTGACGATGGGTGCGACGTCTTTCGTGCTCGACATCAACCAGACTTCACTCGCCGCTAGCAGTGTATTGACAGGTACAGCCTCACAGCGGGTAGGAAGACTCATGCGCTCAGCGAGTCGCCAGACGAGGTCGCGCGTCACGCTTGGTAATAACGTGGTGTCGAGCGGCGGCGCAATCAAGGCCCCATCGACCACACAGGCAATCGCGCTTGTTGACCCCTCAGTGATAAAGCCGTCGCGATGCAAGATCGCTTCGATCGCATCGGCATCTGCCGCTGCTTGACGCGCCAATACGTTGGCCAGCAGTGAGGTGGATTTGATATCGCAGCGTTGCCAACGGGTATCTTCCGCCAGGATGGCATGAAAGCCGGCATGGTAGCGGTCGATATCTAGTGAGGCCAACGGTTGTGTCATGACGAACAAACTACTGATTTGATGATCCGGGAATGCGTGATTTCGACGCGTGTCGCCGGCGCGCGATACCTGCAAATACAGCGACTGGCCAACGCCACCGTTTGCGCTGACGACTTGCTCGAATATGTCTTCGAGCGCGTCGTCATCCTGCGCCAACGGTAAGTCGATGGCCTCGAGACTGTCGCGCAAGCGCTGCAAATGTCCTCGCAACCCGACCGCACGACCGTCGGGGTATGGGATCACTTCATAGACGCCGTCTCCAAACAAGAAGCCACGATCGAGCGGCGATATATGAACATCCGACAGCGGCTTCAGGCCACCGTCGTGCCAGGCAAATGGCAGCGGTGTCGTGCTCATCGATTATTCAAACCACAATGCGACTTCGTCGGTCATCCGTTTCCAGAGTCCGCCGCGTGCGATATCGGTCAACACGATGAGTGGTGCCGTAGCCAGCACTTCCCCGTCGAGCATCACTCGCAATTCGCCGACCTCCGTCTTGGCGGCCAACGGTGCGTACAAGTCGCGCTGTACGGAGACGGTCGGTACCAGGGAGTCCCAGGATCCGCGTGGCACCGTGACGTGTACTGGCGCTGCAACCCCGAGCCCAGCGAGATCCTGCTCGCCTTTCCAGACACGCATCGTATCGATTTCCTGGTTTGCTGCATACAGCTCCCGCGTTTCATAAAAGCGGAAGCCATAGT
>JBCAZB010000157.1:0-6512 GCA_038533315.1 Pseudomonadota bacterium
CTGGCTGTTCTTGCGTGGCTCGGACTGGTCATCGCCGTGATGCGACCGCAACTGCCGGCCGGCAGTCAGAGCGCGCCGGTCACAGGTCGCAACTTGATGCTCGCAGTAGACTTGTCCGGCAGCATGGAAGACAAGGATTTCGAGCTGGCGGGTCGTTCGGTCGAGCGTCTGACCGCGACGAAAGCGGTCGGCGGTGATTTTATCGACCGTCGAGTCGGTGATCGGCTGGGATTAATCCTGTTCGGGGAGCGGGCTTACTTGCAGGCGCCCCTGACGTTTGATCGCCGCACGGTCAAGACGCTTTTGTACGAGTCGATGATTGGTATTGCCGGTCAAAAGACAGCAATCGGCGATGCGATCGCGCTGGCGGTCAAGCGAGTGCGTGATGCCGAAGATCCGAGCGCACAGCAAGTGCTGATCCTGATGACGGATGGCGCCAACACCGCCGGTCAAATCGAGCCGCTCAAGGCGGCGGAACTTGCAGCGACCCTGGGTTTGAAAATCTACACAATCGGTATTGGCTCAGATCGAAGACGTGGCAGATTTGGTCTTGGCCGGTCCGGCTCCGATCTGGATGAGAAAAATCTCACCGAAATAGCGGATCTGACCGGTGGTCGCTACTTCCGGGCACGCGATACGGCGGCCTTGGCGGAAATCTATCGCGAGCTGGACATGCTGGAACCGGCGGCCGACGAAGAAGACGGATTCCAACCTCGGGATGAGTTGTTCTTCTATCCAGCGGGTCTGAGCGCGGCGCTGTTCGCTTTGCTCGCATTTCCGGCGCTGTTCGGGAGGTCACGCTAGTGCTCACCGACATTCACTTCATCCGCCCGTGGTTCCTGTTGCTGACGTTACCGGCGCTCGTGGCACTTTGGTTGATGTATCAACAAAGAGGTCGACTGGCCGGCATCTGGGCCAGGTTGGTCGATGACGCGTTGCAGCCCTTTGTGCTAACCGACGATTCGGGTGTGCGGCACCGGCATTTCGGTTGGTGGCTCGCCGGTCTGTGTATCGTCTTGACGACGGTTTCATTAGCAGGCCCGGCCTGGCAGCGTTCTGAAGTTGCCGCGACCCGCTCGGGCGATGCGATGGTCGTGCTGCTCGATTTGTCACGCTCGATGGACGCAACAGACGTGGCGCCATCGCGACTGACTCGCGTCAGACTGAAGTTGCAGGATGTGCTCAAGGCCAGAGCAGGCGGGGAGACTGCGCTCGTCGTGTTTAGCGCGAATGCATTCGTTGTCACGCCGTTGACGGAGGACGTCGATACGATCGCGAGCATCGTGCCAACCCTAAGTACCGACTTAATGCCCAGTCGCGGTAGCTACCCTGAGTCAGGTATTCGCAAGGCCATGCAACTGTTTGAGCAGTCCGGTGTCGAACGTGGCAGGATCCTGTTGATCACAGACGGTGGCAATATGCCGCCAGCGGTAACCGCAGCGCGAGAAGCGCGCGCGGCCGGTCACCAGATGTCGGTACTGGCAGTCGGCACGCCGGAGGGTGGACCGATTCCGCAGAAGCGCGGCGGATTCGTGACTGATGGTCGGGGCAATATTGCGATACCGACCGTGAACGCGCGCGCGCTTCAGCGATTAGCAGAGACTGGCGGTGGCGCATTCGCCATGTTGAGCAGTGATAACGAGGATATCCGCATACTGAATGTCACGTCGGAGGATACGTCGAGGAGGCTTGATGCGATGCAGGAACAAACAGTAGAGCGGTGGTCGGATATGGGTATCTGGTTGCTGTTACCCGTCGTGTTCGCGGCCAGCTTGATGTTTCGTCGCGGTGGGTTTGCCGTCTCACTACTGATCGTGGCGACCTTGGCCGTACCACGCCCCGTCTACGCGCTGGACTGGCAAGACCTTTGGCAAACCTCTGACCAGCGCGCTACGGCAGCTTTGGAGGCCGGCGATTCACAAGCAGCTGCCGAGCTATTCGAGGATCCTGCCTGGCGCGGTACCGCACAGTTTCGTGCCGGTGACTTTGCAGCAAGTGCGGCAGAGTTTGAGTCATTAAGCGACATTGAATCGCGCTACAACTTGGCGACCGCGCTCGCGCGGCAAGGCAGGTACGACGCCGCCATTGAGACCTACGAGGCGGTTCTGGCAGACGATCCCACCCACGAGGATGCTCGGTTCAATCTCGACCTGCTGCGTGACATGCAGCAACAGCAAAGCGGGCAGCCGGGTGGACAGCCCGGAGGTGATGGAGAACAGGGCAATCCGGACGAGTCGCAGCAAGGCCAGCCTGGCGATCAACAACAAGCGGGTGAATCCGCGGGCGACCAGAGCCAAGCGAACAACAGTGAAGGGCAGGATGGCCAGGAAGGCGAACGCCAGGCTAAGGCTCAAGATGAGGCGCAACAACAGCAAGACATCGAAGCGCTGCAAGAAGCGTTTCGCAATGCCGAGGCGAATACTCCGGAAGATCGCGGAGAGCAAACGGCGATGAGCGCGAGCGAGCGCGAGCAGGCCGAACAACAACAGGCGCTGGAGCAGTGGTTGCGTCGCGTACCGGACGATCCCGGTGGTTTGTTACGACGCAAATTCCGCTCGCAATATCAGCGTCGACAACTCGACCAGGACGGTAACCGGTTGTGGCCGGACGACCGCAGCGAACCATGGTAGGACAGACGATGACGATGCGCTTTGCAGGCCAGTTTGCCGTTCTTTGCGTAGGGCTGGCACTAGCGATAGTTGCCGGCAATGCAACCGCCGAAGTCTTCGTGACGGTAGATCGCACGACCGTGCAAACCAATGAATCCTTTACGATGATATTGAACGCCGATAACGGAGAGCAGGGTGAGCCGCAGGTGGATGGGCTTTCCGAGCATTTCGATGTTCTTGGGCGCAGTCAGTCGAGCAGCATCAGTCTGGTCAATGGTGAGCGTACCTCCAGTCGTCGTTGGACTTACGTATTGCTGCCCAAGGGTCCCGGCACGTTCACGATCCCGCCACTTAGAGTTGGCAACGGTGCCAGCGAACCGGTGGATATTCGTGTCACTGCGGCGGTCGTTGAGGCGCCCGGTGAGGCCGACGTATTCTTCGAGGTGTCTCTAGATCGCGAGCAATCGTGGGTGCAGGCGCAGGTCATCTACACCATCAAATTGTATCTGGGTGTCGCGACACGCCAGACTTCTCTCGCTGAGCCGAATATTACCGGCGGCGAGGTGTTGATCGAACAACTACCAGAAGATAAGCGCTATGAGGCGCAGGTGGGGTCGCGTTTGTATACGGTGGTAGAACGCCGCTACGCATTGTTCCCGCAAGTCAGCGGTGAGTTCGAAATTGCGCCAGCGCGCTTCACCGCCAGCCTCTGGGAGCGCGGGCGCATATCATCACCACGCGTGTTTTCATCAGAGCCGCTATCGCTCACCGTCGCTCCCACTGTATTACCGCCACCGGCGTACGCAGATGCGGCCTGGCTGCCAGCCAAGCAGCTGACACTACAGGCATCGCTGCGGCCGGATGACGGTATTCTCGAACCCGGCGAACCGGCGAACATCCGGTTGCAGGTCATCGCTCGTGGACTGTTGCCAGAACAGCTACCGGAGCAGTCTTTTGTTGTCGCCGATGGATTACGTGTGTATCCCGATCAGCCCGATCTGCAGCAGCGCACCGTCGATGACACGATAGAGTCTGTGCGACAACAGGGCTTCGCCGTTATTGCCTCACGCGGCGGAGTCTTTGATTTACCGGAGTTGGCATTGCCCTGGTTCAATACCGACACCGGCGCGTGGGAAGTCGCCACGGCCTCGTTGCCCGCAATCCGAGCGGCGGGGGTCGTGTCCTCCGCGCCGACTGAAGCGGTGAGTGATGCGTTGCCAGATTCGGTGCCCGAGCCGCCAGCGAATGCCGATACGGCTGAATTGCCGGTTGCTGTGAAATCGCAGATTTTCCGATTGAAACTGATCAACTATGGATTGCTGGCGTTGTGGCTGCTTACCTTATGGGTCATGTGGCGCTCGCAACGTGTTCGTCATACCAGGCGTCGCCGCGCGCGTAAGTCACACGATGCGGAAGCACCGTTTCGCGCCGCGCAAAAAGCGTTTCGTCAGGTACATCGTGCCTGCGACAAGAATGATGCTGGCGCCGCGCGTACCGCGCTACTGGACTGGGCGCGCGCTTATTGGCCTGATCAGCCGACGCGCACCCTCGGTGATATCGCGCGCCGACTGCCCGTCGCCGAGCGTGAGCCCATTGAAGCGCTCAATCGTCATTTCTACGCGCCTGAGCCGTCCTCGTGGCAAGGCAAATCCCTCCACGAAGCGCTGTTGCGTATCAACCGCCCAGGCATGGAGGCGCGCTTGAGCGACCAGGCCTTGTTGCCGCCGCTGCTGGCAGAAAATACGCGACGCTAGCGTTCACAGCAGGATTCGGGTGGCCCACTGGCGAACCGCCGGGCACAGTATGCCCATGAATGATGCAGACCAAACTGAAGCGCGCGACTACCGGCGCATCGAACGCGCCATTGCATGGATTGAGGCGCACCGCCGCGAACAGCCGACCGTTGCCGATATGGCCAAAGCGGCCAACCTGAGCGACGCCCATTTCTCGCGCCTGTTCACACGTTGGGCGGGCATCAGTCCGCAGCGCTATCTGGCTTCGCTGACGCTTGCTGAAGCGCGCTTTGCTTTGTCGCGCCAAGCCAGTGTGGAAATGGCGGCCGACTATGCTGGATTGTCTGGTGCGGGTCGTCTGCACGACCTGTTTGTCCGTATCGATGCCGTCAGCCCGGGTGAGTTCAAGCGGCTCGGCGATGGTGTTGAGTTTCGTTACGCTTTCGCGCAAAGCGCTTTCGGTGACGCGATGTTGGTCGAGAGCCCCAGAGGCATTGTGTCATTGTCGCTGGATCAGAGTGGGCATCGGAGCGCACGCCTCGCAGCCTGTCAAACAGAGTGGCCAAACGCGTTGTTGCGACACGATGCGCAACTTGCAGTGCGGATCGGACAGCTCCTGGACCCTGTGGCACACCGGCTGCAGGAGACGATTACCGTGACGCTGGCCGGCACGCCGTTTCAACACAAAGTCTGGCAGGCGCTGTTGCAGTTGCCCATGGGTGCAACGTGTTCATATGCCGAACTCGCCGGCGCGATTGGCAAGCCCGGCGCAGCGCGTGCCGTCGGTTCGGCTGTCGGTAAGAACGCGGTCGCCGTGCTGATTCCCTGTCATCGCGTTCTGCGCGTTGGCGGAGCACTTGGCGGCTATCGCTGGGGCGCGTCCCACAAACGATTGTTGCTGGCATGGGAAAGCTGCCAACGGCTGCGCGCCTGACGCCGGACAGTGTTATTCTTGCAACGCACAGGTTGACCTCACCGCGCGCTGCGTTGGGCGCTCAAGTCTGTTAGTCCGGGTTCGGGACCGGCCCTTTTCGTTGTGCGGATCGACGTACATCATTTGCGTGCAGGATGTTGCCATGAGCCCTGGGCATTGGGTGCTGATGATCGCCGTAAACTTGTGTTTCGGCCTGAATCTCGTCGCCGCCAAATTTGCATTGGTCGAGCTTCCACCATTCGCGTTTACATCACTGCGTTTTTTGTTGGTGCTACTCGTGCTCGCACCTTTTCTGCGTATTCATCGCGGTCAGATGTGGCCGTTGATCGGTGTCGGTCTGCTGATGGGCACGTTGCACTTTGCGTTTGTCACGCTCGGACTTCAGTTTGCCGATGATGTATCGACGGTCGCGATCGTGACACAGCTCGGTGTGCCTTGGGCGACGTTGATGTCCGTCGTTTTTCTCGGCGAGGTGATTCGCTGGCGTCGCTGGCTCGGCATCAGCCTGTCTTTCTTTGGTGTGGCGGTGATCGGTTTTGATCCCAGGGTGTTCGACTACTGGGAGGCCGTCGTTCTCGTCGTGTTGTCTACGATCGCCGGTGCGGCCGGTTTGACCCTGATGAAAGGCAAGGTGACCGTCAACGCGTTTCAACTGCAGGGGTGGCTCGCCGTCGTGGCGTTTCCGACTCTGGGTTTGCTGTCGCTGGCGACAGAGCAGGGCCAATATAATGCCGTCATGTCGATGTCGCCGTTTGTCATTGGCTGCCTGATCTTTTCTGCATTTGGCGCAAGTCTGATCGGGCACGGCGGCACCTATGAACTGTTGCGCCACTATGAGCTGTCGTTGGTGAGCCCGTTGTTGCTGCTCACGACTATCTTTGGTGTCGTATTCGGCGTTCTCCTGTTGGACGATATTGTGACACCCCGAATTATCGTCGGCGGCATCATTACGCTGGGTGGTGCCTTGTTGATTACTTTGCGTAACGGTAATCGTGGCGCCGCGACACCCATTGATCAACCAGCGGTGCCCGCGCCAAAGCGGTAGACTCCAACTGTGTTTGAAGTGGATGCGATCAGTCTGGATCTCGACGATACGTTGTGGCCAGTGAAGCCGGTGATCATTGCGGCGGAGCGTGCGATGCGCGATTTTCTGCGCAGTCACTATCCCGCGTTGATCCCGTACCTGAACGACGACGCGCTGTTAGCCGCTCGTCGCCGCGCCGTCGCCGCTTTTCC
>JBCAZB010000158.1:0-6484 GCA_038533315.1 Pseudomonadota bacterium
CCCACATCTCCAACGAGATGCGGGCCTTACGAGTATTATCCTCGCCGGGCGTTACTCTGCGGGGCACAGCCCTGTGCGCAGGATGTCGGGTGTCTGGCCCGTTGACCCACGTGTGTACCGACAGCCGTAAGCAGGATTCGCGACAGTTGCTGGATCCAGCACATCATCGCCCGCTGGCTTGACGTCGGCCTCCACCCACAGAACGAGATCCTCGAACGTTTCTATCAGTTCCTGCGGAGAAAACTCGCAATGTCCGACCGCGCGTGTGGCGCGCTGTACCAGCAGGTCGGAGCGACCGCGGCGTTCTGCCTCGCGTGCGTAAATCTGTTGCATCTTGAACGGAACAAACAGATCGCCCAGCGTGTGCACACTGAGCACCGGGATGCTGATTCGGCCAGTGATCTCCGGGATCCGTTGCAACGGAAAGCGGTACGGGTTCACACGGCGATCGCGGGCGACGCGCAGAACGAACTCGTTCAACGCCGCTTCCGCCGAATTGATGGCCGGATCCGCGTCCAGTTGGTAAGTACGGTGCCGGTTATCGAACACGTTGCCGGACAGAACGCCATCGACGGTGCCGTCACTGCCCGAGAAGCTGAACAGCAGTGCCTGGAACGGTGCGAAACCCTGTTCGAAGATCGGCCGGTCTCCACCTGAGATCACGCGCAACAGATCTTTGAGCCGTTCGCCTTGCGGTGTCAGCTCCGCCGGGAAACCTGCACCATTGTTAGCAAACAACGTTGCGATCGTCAGCGGCAGCGTGGTCTCTGCGTAATTGTCGGGCGCCGGGAACTGAGACTGCACCAACGGGTTGATTTCTGCCGCTAGTGCCTCTGCGCCGTAACTGAAGTCTCCGAAGTAGTTGAATAGCTCGGTGTCGCCCATGACACCGCACAGCGGTGCTGCACCATCGTATTTGATGCCACCCGACAGCTTGCCAAGAATGCGCACGAAGCGACGACATAGTCGGCCACGCCGACCTTCAGGGCATTGATAATTCGGGAACATCTCGATGGCCGCACCGGTCACATGACCGCCCATCGAGAAGCCTGTGATCAGCGTTTTATCGGGGCGACCGACCTGACGCTTGAAGATGCGTGCCAGGCGATTGGTTGATTCGACGCCGTCTTTCACATCGTAGCAGTTCTTGGCGTAGCTGGATGCCGCCCAGGCATAGCCCCGGGCAAGGTAATACTCACGCAACGGCGGATTATCTACCGTCAGTGGTACCAGAGCGCCAGTGGCTTCATCGGCGACGCAGCCACGGAAGCCGTGGGCGTACATGACGAGATCGCCATTCCAGTTGACCGGTACCTCGTAGCGGTACACGGCGCCCTTGTTATCGACGCCTTCTTTCAGCTCCGCCGTCAAGCCGGGAATCGGCTCGAACGGACCAGAGTCGCCTATCGGAAATACGCGGTCGTCCTGTGGTACGGATTGATGTCGGTTGCCCGCGAACGCCGACGTGGCGAGCAGGACTATTGCTGCAATACACAGCATCGCTCTTGTTAGCATTTTTCTTCCCCCCAGCATTCGGTCTGCTTTAATTTCCGAATGCATAAACCATAATGCGGCGTGATGCTTAGCCTCACTACGCCGCGTCCAAATCATCATACGCCGTTGGGGCGCTGGAGCAAGATCTCTCCTGTGCGAGCCCGTATATGGGCGGGTCTACCCCGGCGACAGGTGATTGTCGGCCTCAATCGGTTTGAAACACGCTGTCCGGATGTCGGCCGTTGACGTAGCCCATAAAAACATCGTGAATGTTATAGCCGAGTAGCTGCCTGGCGCGCAGCGGTATTGTGCGCGCGACGCGAGGCGGGACAGCCAACAACATGTTTTCGAGCTGTCGCGCCCAGCCCGGGCAATACTGCGGTGTCACAATCAGGCGTCCTGCATCGGTTCGATTGCCGCCGCCACGATGCCATAGCGTGCCTTTGGCGATCATCAGAGATCCCGAATTCAACGGCACACTGACCGCATCGTCGCGAGGTTGTAGATCGGCATCGGCCGGAAGTTCACGCAACGCTTCGGCATCCGTGGCGAACGCATCGGCCAGACGCAGCTCCTCGTCGCCCCAGCGATGACTGCCGGGAATCACCTCGGTCGCGCCGTTGTCGGCATGTGTCGCGTCGATCGCCCAAAAAGTGCTGACACCGAATGCAGGCCGCGGCCTGGGCACGCGGATCTGAGCGTCATCGTAGTGCCAGCCTTGCGCCGACTCGCCAGGCTGCAGGTCGATGGCGAGCAATGCGGACAACAGACACGACTCACCGAGCTCATGCTCGGCAAACCAAAGCGCCAGCGGATGTGTAACCAGTGGTGCAAATACTTCGGGCGCTTTCGCCATCAACGCATAGACCCGATTGGTTCGGAAGCCTTCGAAATGGTTGCGCCCAAGATTCCGACAATGCGGCATGATGGCAGCGCGCAGTGCGTCCACTTGTTCGTCGTCCAGCACACGATCGAACACGATGTATCCGTCTCGCTCGAAATCGTCGAGCCATGCGCTGATAGAGCGATCACCCAGCCACGGAGTCAGCTGGGACACCGCGACCGGTGACACTCCGCCGCTGTTGCCGCTCACCTCAAGAAGCCTCCGCCATTTTGGTATTGCGCGCGTCCGCGGCGGCCCAGTCTTTCGGTAGCGCTTTCGCGGCCCACAGGAACGCGATGATCGATACAATATACGGCACTGCCAACGATGTAATGGCAAGCCGCAACGCATGCAGTTCGCCGTGTTGTTCCGTCAGTAGCTGACTGAGCCAACCGACCCACGAGGGACCGCCACCCAGCGCAATGATGTTCAGGATCAGGAAAAACAGCGCGGTCGACATGGCCCGCATGTTAATCGGCGCCAATGTCTGTGCCGCGGCGAAGCTAGGGCCGAGGTATACACCAGCGGCGATCAGGTAAACCGTCACTAACGACAAGTGCAGATACAGGTTGTCGACCCAGAATGCTGCCATCAGCGCCGGTACGCCGACGACCAATGCCAGCCCAGGCATCCATCCGTACGCGCCAATATTTTTCTTCGCCAGTTTCTCGGTGATCAACGCCCCGTAATAGGTGCCGATGCCATACCCGATCAAGTGAATGAGCCCGAGCATCAACATTAGCTCACGGAATTTTCCGTTGCCTGCCAATGGTGAATAGTCGGGCTTGAAACGCACGATGTAGTCGACCCCCCACAAAGAAACGGCATAGCCACCAAAGCTGACCCATGCGATGCCCATGCACATGGCCCACCAGCTCGGAATGCGTGCCAGTGTGGCGATCGACTTGCCGATCGCGACCGGCTTAAGTGCCTTTTTGGTGCCTTCCATCTGGCCGCGCTTGGGTTCTTTGACAATCAGGCCGATCAGCGCCGCGAGTACGACGCCAGCAACGCCCAGCACGATCAAAGTGCCTCGCCAGCCGAGCGAGCGTACTAGCAGGCCAGCCAGTATGTAGGAGAACGCGATACCAATCGGAATGCCCAACGAGTAAAAACCCAGCGCGCTGGCGCGTTGCTCTTTCGGATACAGATCCGAGAGGATTGAGTGTGATGGTGGGGACCCGCCAGCCTCGCCGATACCGACACCAATGCGCGCGAGTAGCATCGTGACAAAACTATTCGCCATACCGGTCAGGGCTGTAAACCCGCTCCAGACAGCGACCGAGATGGTCACGATGCGCGCCCGACTGTAACGATCCGCCAACCAGGCGATAGGGATACCCACGGTTGTATACAGCAGCGCAAAAGCGAAGCCCTTCAATAATCCCAGTTGCTGGTCGTTAAAGCCCAGGTCCGCTTTTATGCTGGGAGACAACGCGCCCAGGATTTGGCGGTCGATAAAACTGAACACGTAAGCCAACGTTAGAAGGCACAGCACGATGGTGCGGTAACGTTTCGACTCACTCATTGATGGCTCTGACATGCATCCCCCCGGCAGGTCTTGGCGTCTGTTGTTTCGCCAATCTACCGGGCCAGGTAGCAACCGACAACCATGTTGCTCTCGATGCGCATGGCACGGCCCGTCGCCGATAATTTGTAGCTGGCACAAAATGGCCCAGATTTGGCGTATTATGGATCGTGGAGAGAAGGGATTGGCGCCAGGTCCTCAGGCCTCGTCAAGGAAGCTGCTAGCACGGCCGTCGCGAGACGGACTATCGGGATGCGGTCCGGTAGTCGTCGCGACGATGATGTAGGCAAGCCGGTTATCCGGTTCGAAATGAGGTCGAAAAATGACAGAAGACACGTCAGGGGAAAGTGTCGAGGCGTCAGAGCCAACGGATTTGGGTAGCGAAGATGCTACGGAGACTGAATCCGGTGGGCTCTCATTGCGCAGCTTTCCCGTGGTCGGCATCGGTGCGTCGGCCGGTGGTCTAGAGTCCATTGAACAGTTTTTTCGTGATTTGGACGATCAGGCAAACGCGGCGTTCGTCGTGATTCAACATTTGTCGCCCGATTTCAAGAGTTTCATGCCGGAGATCCTGTCGAAGAAGACTCGCCTTAAAGTGCTGACCGCGACAGATGGCATGCCCATTAACCCAAACACCATCTATCTCATGCCGCCGCGTATGAATATGGTGATCAAGAATTACACGTTGCATTTGTCCGACATCGAGCGGACACGCATACCCAACAAGCCCATCGATTTGTTCTTTACTTCTTTGGCGCGTGATGTCGGGGCCGCCGCTACAGCCGTCGTATTGTCCGGCACCGGATCTGATGGTGCTTTTGGTATCAAGGAAGTGCACCAAGCGGGCGGAGACGTGTATGTCGAGTCTATGGCGAGTGCCAAGTTCGATGGTATGCCAAGTGCGGCGATAGCGACCGGTGTGGTCACGTCCGAGGGCACGCCGCGACAACTCGCAGCGGAAATCTTTGGCCTGGCATTCGATGACGGCACAGAGTCGAAGGCCGTGCTCAAAAAAGAGCTGATGGGTAGCCGGGAGCGCGTACAGATTTTCAATGCGATAGAGAGCCGCTACGGCGTCGACTTTGCACGCTACAAAATTGCCACGGTCAATCGCCGCATCGATCGTCGTATGAGTGAACTCAATCTCGGCGGTATCGAGCAATACTGGCGGCACATTCAGGATCATCCGCAGGAAGTCACCACGCTGTATTACGAGATGTTGATCGGTGTCACAGATTTTTTTCGTGATCCTGACGCATTTCAGGAAGTCCGGCGTGAGATCATCCGTATTGTTGAATCGAAACATGATGGCGACGAGATTCGGTTATGGAGTGCGGGCTGTGCGTCCGGTGAGGAGATTTACTCGCTTGGGATGTTGTTCCTCGAGGAAATGAAGGCTCAGGAAAAACAACTGAACCTGAAAATTTTTGCCACTGATATCGATGACGAGATCCTGGGTCGGGCGGCAACCGGCGTCTATCAGGAAGAGGAAATGGCGTCGATTCCGGCGGATTTGCGCCGCACATACTTTACGCAACAATCCGGCGCATGGAAGGTCACTCTAGCGCTACGCTCGTGCATTGTATTTGCGCGGCATAACGTGATGAATGATCCACCGTTCACCAAGCTGGACATGATCGTTTGCCGTAACTTATTAATCTATCTCGACGGCGAGTCACAGAAACAGGTGTTGAGCCTGTTCTATTTTAGTCTCAATCCGAACGGTTTGCTGTTTCTCGGTCCCAGTGAATCGCTCGGCAAGTATGAAACGGGATACGACACGATTCACACAAAGTGGAAGATATTTTCCAAGTCGAGCCAGTCGCTGCCTTCTACAGAGATTGGTGGTGCACCAGCGGTTAAGCGTGAGTTTCCGATTGTTGCTAATCCGCTGCATCCCGAATCACGTTCGCGCGCAGGTATCTCTCGTGCAAATTCAGAAGACGCCTATCAGGCGCTTCTAGAGCAGTTTGTCCCTCCAAGCCTTCTGATCGATGAAAATCAGAACCTGCTACATGTCTATGGAGAGTTGCCGGTACAGCTGTCGTTTAAGTCAGGAAAGGTGAGTAACAGCCTGCGTTCGTTTCTCGATGAGAATTTGTGTACTGCTATTTCCGTGTGTGTGCAACGCGCTAAGCGCGATCGGTTACCAGTCGAATACACACGGTTTAGACTGCAAGGGGACTCTAACAATCTTCTCGATTTCAAAGTAATCCCGGTGCTGCCGCGCAGCCGTGCTCATGTCTGTTTTTTTCTGGTGAGCCTGGCCTATCGTGCTTCGGAGGCTACGAATCAAATTCCGAAAGATGCGGTCGTTGATGATCGAGCGGTGGACCTTGAGCAGGTTTCTGTACTTGAGGAAGAGTTACAGAACACGAAAGAACATCTTCAGGCGACTATTGAAGAATTGGAAACGACTAACGAGGAGTTGCAGTCAACGAACGAGGAGTTACTGGCTTCAAATGAACAATTGCAGTCTACGAACGAAGAACTCCATTCGGTAAACGAAGAGCTCCACATCAATCGACAACTGATTCAATTCAGTTATCTTGGCCTGATACTCCGAGTTGACCGTGTGG
>JBCAZB010000159.1:0-6458 GCA_038533315.1 Pseudomonadota bacterium
GAGCGGTTGAATGCACTGGTCTTGAAAACCAGCAAGGGTTAATAGCCCTTCGAGGGTTCGAATCCCTCCTCCTCCGCCATCTTTTTCGCTACCTCCAACACCTCACCAATGCCGGTAGATTCGATGATTCACATCGGATTCGAACCCTCGAATCAAACAAGTCGGGTTCGAGCGAGCGATAGCGAGCCACGTCGCGATGCATCGCGACAGCCCGTAGGGTGAGCGCCGTCAGGCGCGAATCATCCCTCCTCCTCCGCCACTTTCCTGCTCCAACCCTCACGCCCCGCTGATACCAACAATTTCATAGTTCCGAACTCGATTCGAACCCTCGAAACAGACAAGTCGGGTTCGAGCGAGCGATAGCGAGCCACGTCGCGATGCATCGCGCATCTACCATAGTACCTGCGTGTGGTAGCCTCTCATTCGCCAACTATGCTGGGGTAACCAAATGTCTGAGTATTTCCCGCTGGTGTTAGCCGGGTTAGCGTTTTCGTATTTGTTCATCTCTTTGTTGACGGGCAGATTGATGAAAGACGTTGTTCAGTATAGAACTGCCTTTGTCGCAGTCAGTGTACTTTGTGCTGTTCAGTTGATTCTGCGGGTCCAGAACGGATTGGATACCGGCTTCTCTTCAGTAGATTGGGCCTTCCTATTCCTATTGGGCTTCTGCTCAGTACTTTACCCAAGCATGCGATTTCTACTAACACACAAAGCGACAGTGGCCAGTACCCGCCCCACTGACGATTGAAAAGCGGCGCAACACCATCACGTCCATTGGTAGGCGCTTGAACCCGGCGAGTACGACTTGACTTATGTCGTCTAACTAAAGTCGAGTCTTATCGCGCACCCCTTTGGCGTGCTAATCTCTAGAGACACTCAGAAATTCGCGAGAGGAAGACAGTGAATTCAAATAATCCATATGCGGTCAATCAATCGGTTGCGAGCCTCGATCAGGAACGTCGATCAGCTTTTATCTGGCGTACCTATGCCCATGTAGTGGGTTCGATCCTGGCATTCGCCGCCATTTCTGCTTACCTGTACAAATCCGGTATCTCCGCCAACATCTTCCAGCTGATGACGGGCAACTGGATGATCGTGCTCGGCGCATTCATGCTCGCCGGCTGGGGTGCCAACTATGTCGCGCACCGCCTGGAGTCAGCGGCGGCACAGTACGCAGCCCTCGCTGTTTATGTCGTCATGCAGGCGCTGTTGTTTGCGCCGATGTTCCTGATGGCCCTCTACATGCCCGAAGGCCCTGGCATCATCGAAAGTGCCGCGACGGTCACCGTTGTGGCCTGTGCGGGCCTGATGGCGGTCGCCATGATCACCGGTAAGGACTTTTCGTTCCTGCGCGGCATGCTGGTCTGGGGCGGTATTCTGGCGATGGTCGGCATTTTCGCGTCGTTGATCTTCGGCTTTGAGCTCGGCACCTGGTTCTCGGTGGCGATGATCGGTTTCGCCGGTGCGGCCGTGTTGTACGACACCTCCAACATCCTGCACCACTACCCGGAAGATCGTCACGTCGCTGCAGCGTTGTCGCTGTTCGCGTCGATCGCCCTGATGTTCTGGTACATCCTGCGGTTGTTTATGTCTCGCGAATAATCACGAGCACAACAAACAAACCAAAAAATACCCGCGCTTGTCGCGGGTATTTTTTTGCTGCCCCTGAGTGCCCCGGCTATACTATCGGCATACAGACAGGGGCAAGCCACTGAGCACAGCGTTTACGTCCGCGGCACCACTCCTACGGTTCGCCTTGCTAACCGTCGCGGCTGTCCTGTCACTGAATCCCACTCGAGCCGCCCTGGCTCAGGCCTTATCCACACTGGATGTTCAAGTCGTCGAGCAACGGCTCGATGAAATCGGCACGCGTCTCGAGCAACAGGACATCACCCAGAACGACTTGAATCGTTACCGCGATTCCATCGTTCGTATTGCTGAGGATGCGGTGCTTTGCGTTGAAACCACCCAGCCACAGCGCGACCAACTGAAGGAACGGCTCGATGTCTTTGTCGATCTGAGCCCGGATACAAACGCCGCGCTGTTCGATCAGTCGATCGAGGTACGCAACCGATTCGACGAAGCGCAGGCGCTGTTACTGGCCTGCCAGGAGTTTGTGACCGATGCCGGCACGCTCCTCGAAGACATCAACGAGAAAATTACGGAACTGGCCGCGCGCTATCTGTGGCAACGGGGCGAGAGTCTGCCCGGTCTGCTCGCACACGCGGGTGACGTGATCGCGGGATGGCCGGATGCGATCCGCGGTGGGATGACACCAAAGCTGGATGATGGCATTACGATTCTGGAACTTCTCTGGCTGCTGATCATCGTTGGTGCGTTATCCGTCGCTGTCGGTCTGTTCGCGCGCGTACGATTCAACCGTTGGTTTGACGCAGCCGGCTACGCCAATGCAGCGCCGCGCCTGAGCGCACTGCTACCAAAACCATTAGCGACCCATGCGCCGATGCTGTTACTTGGCGCCGGGCTCATGTTGACGCTGTACATCTGCACGACCAACGCGAGCATGGCGATCGCCGCGGTGCGTGCCGCGATGGCGATTCTGATGTTTGGGGTCGGCTGCGTCATCATCGATTGGGCCACAGGACCTTTGTCGCCCGCTGCATCGCTCGCGGGATTCTATCCCGATCACGTGCTGCCGCTACGGCGTCGATTACGACTGTTCGTTTTGATGCTGGTCGCAAGTTTTGTCGTGCTCGGCGAATCGTGGCTTGGAGTGTCGATGACTGTCGACAACCAGCCACTCGCTCGTGCGATTGTGATCATCGCACTCTGTGCCTCGTTGTGGGCCGTGGTGGCGTATCTCGGTAATGTACGAGGTCTATCACGCTATCGTGTTGTGCGTTTCGCGGGACTCATGTGCTTGGCTGTCGCATTCGTTGCCATCATTTTCGGCTATCGTAACTTTGCGAGCTATCTGACTCACGGCGCCGTGCGTACCGCCACGGCGATCATCGTCATCTGGATTTTGTTGTGGCTCGTGTTTGCGCTGTTCGAGGCGCTGATCGAGGGCCGCACACCACTATCACGCCGGGTGCGTGACATGGTCAGCAGCTCCGACAGCGAATCGCGCACCGGCTTCGGGCTGATGCAACTCAGTGCCGATGTCATCATTTGGCTCGGATTCGCGGTCTATCTGGTCTACGTCTGGGACAGCTCCGGTGTACAGCTCGATCAGCTCCGCTCATTGGCTGTCGAAGGCAAAAAGATCGGCGAGATTGAGCTGGTACCGCTGCAGCTCGTATATGGCATTCTGAGCTTTAGCCTGCTGATCGCACTGACGGGCTGGGTCAAGCGCCTGATCGACAAGCGCTGGCTCCGCCATATGAACATGGATCGCGGTGCACGCGATGCGATGGTCACGCTCTCCGGTTACATCGGATTCGTTATCGCGATCCTGATCGGCCTGAATGTCGCTGGCATCAACCTAGGCGGCCTCGCGCTGATCGGTGGTGGTCTCGCGCTCGGTATTGGTTTCGGCCTGCAGGCCATCGCCAGTAACTTTGTGTCGGGTTTGATTCTGCTGTTCGAGCGCCCCATCAAAGCCGGTGACTTCGTGACGGTTGGCGAAACCGAGGGCTTCGTCCGTCGCATTCGCATTCGCGCGACCGACATCGAAACACTGGATAACCAAAACGTTCTGGTACCAAACTCGGAGTTGGTGTCAGGCCGCGTGACCAACTGGGTACTGCGCAACCCACAAGGCCGGCTGCGTATTCGCGTTGGCGTGGCCTATGGCTCGGACATCGAGCTTGTCCGCTCGATCATGGAGCAGGTCGGGCGTGAACACGAAGACGTAATCAGCGATGGCGGTGCACCTGCGCCACGTGCGCTGTTTATGGGTTTCGGCGACAGCTCGCTCGATTTCGAACTGCGGGTGCGAGTACGAAGAATCGAGAAACGCTTCAGTGTGATCAGCGATATCAACTTCAAACTGGAGAAGGCGTTCCGCGACCACAACATCACGGTGCCGTTCCCGCAGCGCGATTTGCATTTGATCAGCCTGCCCGAATCGCAGAATCCGTTGTCGCCCGCGCCGGCCCAACCGGCCAAGACGCCAGAACCGCCGAAGCCAACAGCAACGCCGATCGTTACGCCCGTCGACGATATTACTCGACACTTCAAACATCAGGTCACGCTGAAGTGCCCGATCGAGCAAGTGTGGACCGCCATCACCGATGGCGAGCGACTGCAGAAATGGTACGGACGCGAAGTCGATATCGCAGCGCGTATTGGCGGCAAGTTTACGGCGACTTTAATGGACGACAGTGAGATTGATGCGGTCATCGACGTATTCATGCCACCACGACGGTTGCGCATGGCGCAGATGATGCCTGACGGCGAGGGTCCGCTTCCGACAGGGCCGGTATTCGAAGAGTTAACGCTCCACCAAGACGGCAAGACTGTCATTCTGACTATCGAAGTCTTCGGTATTCCGGCCGAAGAAGACTGGGAAGGCTATTTCCGTCGTACAGAAGCCCACTGGGAGAGCAGTCTCGCAGAATTGAAAAAACTACTGCGCGTCGTCAAACCCAGCTAGCAGCAACTAAACTGAAATCACTGCCTTGCCGCCCAGATAGGGCTGTAGCACGGCCGGTACGGCGATCGAACCATCGGCTTGCTGGTAATTCTCGATGATCGCGATCAACGCTCTGCCTGCTGCGACACCCGAGCCATTCAGCGTGTGCACAAGCTCCGGTTTGTTTCCCTGGCCATCACGCCAGCGAGCACCCATGCGACGCGCTTGAAAGTCGCGGTAGTTGCTGCAGGAAGAGATCTCCCGGTACTTTTGTTGGCCTGGCAGCCAGACTTCGATGTCGTAGGTCTTGGCCGCACCGAAACCCACGTCGCCCGCGCACAGCGCGACGACCCGGTACGGTAGCTCGAGTTTCTGCAAGACGGTTTCCGCATGCGCAGTCAGTCGCTCCAGCGTCGCCGCCGATTCGTCAGGGGCGACGACATGCACGAGCTCTACTTTTTCGAACTGGTGCTGGCGAATCATGCCACGTGTGTCCTGGCCGTAGCTGCCGGCCTCTGAGCGAAAACACGGTGTGTGTGCGACGAACTGCAAAGGCAGTTGATCCGCAGCAAGAATTTGATCACGCACGAGATTGGTGACCGGCACCTCCGCTGTCGGAATTAAATAAAAACCGCGTTCGTCCTCCAGACGAAACAGGTCTTCGGCAAATTTTGGTAGCTGCCCGGTGCCTTCCAATGCGGGCGCCTGCACGAGGTAAGGCACATAAACTTCGGTGTAACCATGCTCATTGATATGCAGATCCAGCATGAATTGAATCAAAGCCCGTTGCAGGCTGGCAATGCCACCACGCAACACAGCAAATCGCGCGCCGGACAGCTTGCTCGCGGACTCGAAATCAATGCCGCTGAGCGTTTCGCCCAGCTCAATGTGATCTTTGACAGGAAATGAGAATTCCGCGGGCTCACCCCAACGACGGATCTCGACGTTGTCATCCTCGCTAAGCCCTTCAGGCACGTCGGCATCGAGTAGGTTCGGAAGTCCCAGCTGAATTTCCTGTAGCTGACTCGTTACCGACTGCAGTTCGGCCTCATGATTCGCGAGCGTCTCCCCGGCTGTTTTCTGCGCAGCCAGCAGCGGCGCGATGTCCTCGCCTTTCGCTTTCGCCATACCGATGGCTTTGGCGCTCTCGTTGCGCGATTTACGCAGGTTCTCTGTCTCGACCTGTAGCGTCTTGCGGCGCTCCTCGGCGTTAACAAATGCATCTCGGTCGAGTGCGTTGCTACCGCGTCGCGCGAGATTGGCGATGACCTGCTCGAGGTCGGATCTCAGTAGTTTTGGATCAATCATTATCGTGCTTAAACCAGAGGTGTATTGGTCGGGTTAGGCGATTATCGCTTTTTTAGCGGTGGACGTGCCGCCGCGTTGCGCTGCTCGAGGTGTTCGAGTTTTTCGCCAATGCGGAGCTCGAGCCCACGAGGTGCCGGATAATAATATTTTATGGGGGGCTTTGTCTCGGGAAAGTAATTGACGCCCGCCGCGAACGCATCTGGCTCATCGTGCGCATAACGGTAGCCGTCGCCGTGGCCCAACGACTCCGCAAGACGGGTCGGTGCATTACGCAAACTGTCGGGCACCTCGAGCGAGCCATCCTGCTGCGCATCTTTACGCGATTGCTTGAACGCCGAATAAACCGCGTTGCTCTTGGCCGCACAGGCGAGAAACACGGTGGCTTGCGCCAACATCAGTTCACCCTCCGGAGCGCCGAGGCGCTCCAGGCTCCGCCAGGCGTCCAGCGCAATCGTCAGCGCGCGCGGGTCGGCATTGCCGATATCTTCACTAGCCATGCGCACTAGTCGGCGTGCGATGTAGGCAGGGTCACAGCCACCCACCAACATCCGTTGCATCCAGTACAGCGCCGCGTCGGGATCGGAACCGCGCACCGATTTATGCAAGGCGGAGA
>JBCAZB010000160.1:0-6448 GCA_038533315.1 Pseudomonadota bacterium
GCCGCAGCCGGACAGCGCCGTCCAACTATCGATCAGTGCGCGCGGGCGCCTTGTGACGGCCGAGGAGTTCGGCGACATCGTCCTGAAAACCGATGGTGATGGTGCGTTGACGTTGTTGCGTGACGTGGCGCGCGTTGAGCTGGGTGGTGATAGCTACTCGTTGCGCTCGCTACTCGACAATCAGCAGGCGGCCGCTATTCCCATCTTCGAGAGTCCGGGCGCCAACTCGATTGAGCTCTCCTCGGCGGTGCGCGCGAAGATGACGGAATTGTCGGAAGAATTTCCGCCGGGTGTCAGTTGGGAAGTCGCCTACGACCCGACGGTGTTCGTGCGTGAGTCGATCGCTTCAGTGATCGAAACGCTGTTGGAAGCGGTGCTGCTGGTCGTGCTCGTCGTCGTCATTTTCCTGCAGACCTGGCGTGCAACGATTATTCCGCTGTTAGCGGTACCGGTATCGGTGGTAGGGACGTTTGCGGTCCTGCTGTTGCTCGGGTTTTCGATCAACGTCTTGACCTTATTCGGGCTGGTCGTGGCCATTGGGATCGTGGTCGATGATGCGATCGTCGTGGTCGAAAACGTCGAGCGCCATATCGAGATGGGCAAGTCACCCAAGGACGCAGCGCATGCGGCGATGGCTGAAGTATCCGGGCCGATTGTGGCGATCTCGCTGGTGTTGGCAGCCGTGTTTGTGCCGCTGGCGTTCCTGAGCGGCGTCACCGGAGAGTTCTACCGCCAGTTTGCCGTAACGATTGCCGCATCGGTTACCATCTCGGCCTTTAACTCACTAACACTATCGCCAGCTTTGGCAGCGGTATTACTGAAGCCCAAAGGCGCGCCAACGCAAACCACGGGACGGGTCGTCAATTTGTTGCTGGGCTGGGTTTTCCGGCCGTTCAATCGCATTTTTGAACGGAGCGCCACCGGTTACGGCCGCCGGGTGGGTGGTTACATTCGTCGCAGCCGTCGTCTGATGGTGATCTACAGCCTGTTGATTGGCATCGCGTTGGTGGCATTCCGTGCTGTGCCTGGCGGATTTATTCCGGTTCAGGACAAACAGTATTTGTTTGGTGTTGCCTTACTACCGGAGGGGGCAACCATTGAGCGTACGGAAGCCATGTTACGCGAAATGGCGGATGTGGCACTGGCGACTCCTGGCGTTGCCAACGCGGTGGCGTTCCCCGGTCTGAACGGTGTGCACTTCGTCGACACATCGAATATTGGCACGATGTTCATCGGCATTGATCCTGCTCATGATCGCGATGCGACGGCGCTTGAGCTCTCCGCCGCGCTGACAGGTGCGTTCGGGCAGATCGAGGAAGGTCTTGCGTTCGCACTGATGCCGCCGCCGGTGCTCGGGCTTGGCAATTCATCCGGTATCGAGTCGTTCATACAGGATCGCCAGGGGCTGGGTTTTGGTGCGTTGAATCAGGCGACGCAGATGATGTCAGTCGCGCTGCGACAGACCCCAGGTTTTGACCCCTACTCGGTTTTAAGCAGTTTCCAGGCAAATGTGCCGCAACTGGAGGCCGATATCGATCGCCGTCAGGTCAAGGAACAAAACCTCGCGCTAACCGATGTGTTCGATGCCCTTCAGGTCTATCTCGGTTCGACCTATGTCAATGACTTCAATCGTTTCGGTCGCACGTTCAGTGTCTACGTGCAAGGTGATGCCGATTTTCGTGACGAGGTCTCGGATGTGTCGCGTATCAAGGTCAGGGACAGTTTTGGCCGGATGGTGCCGATCTCCAGCGTGCTGACGATGCGCGAGACGTTCGGGCCGGACCCGGTGATTCGTTTCAACGGCTATCCTGCGGCCGATCTGTCGGCTGGTACGATTCCAGCCGAGATGTCGTCGTCCGAGGCGCTCGATGTGTTCACCGAATTAGCGGCGCAGCAGTTGCCACAGGGGATCGGCTTCGCCTGGACGGGTCTGACCTTTCAGGAAGCCACACAAGGCAACACGGCGGTGTTCGTCTTTCCGCTATGTATCTTGTTCGTTTACCTGATACTGGCCGCGTTGTATGAAAGCTGGTTACTGCCGCTTTCGGTGATCCTGATCGTGCCACTATGTTTGCTGTCGGCCATCGGTGGCATCTGGTGTCTGAACACGATCAAAGGCTTGATCTTTGGGCTGCAAATCGGCGCGGGCATGATTCCGCCACCACCGCTATCCGTGCCACCAACATTTCTGGATAACAACCTGTTCACGCAGATTGGGCTTGTTGTAATGATGGGGCTCGCCTGTAAAAACGCGATCTTGATTGTGGAGTTTGCGCGAGATCTGGAGCGTCAGGGTCGCAGTATCGTCGACGCGGCTGTGGAGGCATCACGCATTCGCCTCCGGCCCATTCTGATGACGAGTTTCGCGTTCATTGCGGGTGTGCTGCCCCTGGTATTCGCCAGTGGAGCCGGCGCGGAAATTCGTCACGTGCTCGGTGTAGCCGTATTTTTTGGCATGCTGGGCGTCACCTTTTTCGGGCTGGTCTTTACCCCGGTACTCTACGTGCTGATTCGTCGCTGGGCGACGCGCGGGGAGGCGACTCATGCTTAGTCGCGTTATCTTGCTGACCGGTGCGCTCGTGTTGTCTGCCTGCAATGTTGGTCCGGACTACCAGCGCCCGGAACTCGCGTTGCCAGATCGCTTCGTTGCGCTGCCGGAGACTGCTGATGCGCTCCCGCCCGAGGCACTTTGGGACTTGTTTGATGATCCCGAGCTGTCGGCGCTGCTGGAACGCGCGCGCAAAAACAATGCTGAAGTCAGTCAGGCGGCCGCGGTGTTAGCGGAATCGCGGGCACTGAGTGGGCTGCAGATTTTCAGCTTGTTTCCGACGGTGACTATTAATGTCGATCCAGAACGCACGCGACAAAGCGCGCAGGATCCTTTCGGCTTCGGCACCGATGTCGTCGAGCGCTATCGCGCCGGTTTCGATGCGGTGTGGGAGATCGATCTGTTTGGCACGCTGCGCCGCGACGCAGAAGCGATTGTCTATCAGGCGGAAGCGGATCTGGCCCGCCTGTATGCCGTTGAGGTCAGTGTCGTCGCCGAAACGGCGCAAACCTACTTCCAATGGCAGGGTGCGGTATTGCAGGAGCAATTGCTCTTGCAACAAATCGATGTGCAACGGCGTCGCTTCGAGTTGCTGGAAGCATCTCTCGAAGCCGGCGGCGCGACGGCGCTGGATGTTGCGCAAGCCGGTGCGCAGGAGCGCACCATCGCGGCGGCCCTGCCGGGTGCGCGAGCACAACGGCTCGCCGCGGTGCAGCGTCTCGCTGTGTTGACCGGCCAGTCGCCCGCCGACGTACTGACACAGCTGACCCCGGTTACGTCAATGCCAACTATGCCTGCCTTTTTGCCGTCCGGAGATCCCGCCGAATGGTTGGCGCGACGCCCGGATCTGCTGGCCGCTGAACGGCAGCTTGCTTTTGCGACTGCGAAAATCGGCGTAGCGACCGCGGAGTTGTATCCACGACTAAACCTGATTGGTGATTTCGGTTGGACGGGGCGAGAAGCCGGCGATCTGGGTGACAGTGATGCAGACCGATTCCGGTTTGCGCCCGCATTGTCGTGGCGCATCCTTGACTACGGGCGTGTGCGCCAGGAAATCGCTGCGGCAGAAGCGCGCGCTGCCAATGCGCTGGCAGCCTTTGAGCAAACCTGGCGTGGTGCCATCGAAGAGACCGAGAATGCACTGATGACTTATCGCACGACCAGCGAAACCGTGGCGATTCTCGATGAAGGCATGGCGCACAGCGCGGTGGCCGTCGAGCTGGCAAGACTGCGATTCGATAATGGCGCCGATAGTTTCCTGCAGGTGCTTGACGCAGAGCGTACGGATCTCGAATTGCGCACCCAGCGAATCGTGGCGTCGATCGATCAGGCGACCGCGCTGGCAGCGTTGTATAAGGCGCTTGGTGGTAGCTTCAGCGAACAGGTGAGCCGCTAGTTGATTTAGGTCACCACCGTCTGGTCATGGTCGCTAGCCTCTTCTTCCGGCGTTGTCGGCCCACGATTCACGTCGCGAAGATGCTCACGATAGCGCAACGACATCTCCACAAAGACCGCAAGAAATTCGGTGAGTTGTTGGGCGCTGTAGCCAGCATTGGCTAACAGGTCCGCCTCTAGTATCGGGTCGTTTTCGTGGTCGAGATACGCCCGTGTCAACCGTTGGCGGCGATTCCAGTCGTTGATGTCTGCGACATCGATATCGAAGCCGGTCATACCGAAGTAAAGCAACAGGTCACCGTCGTTGAAGACGCGCATCGAGTAAGTGATGCCATTGACCTTGATCTCCAGCGATTTCTCCCCGTTGTCCGAGGTTGTGTCACGCACGGTGTTGTAGCCTTCCGCGCGCAACATATTGATGATCTCAGCTTGACTGTAGTCTTTCCGTAGCAAGGTGGTGTCGGCGGTTGCCGACGAACTGACCAACACCAGCGCAAGCGTCGCGATCAATTTCATCACTGTCATTAACTCGTCTCGATTTGTCCTGTGAAGCGATCGTACACTACGAGCTATGCATCGGCCGTCGCTACCGACTGCGTCGCAATGTCATAATTGTTTCCGACGAGCCGGCTCCGGAGAGTCTCATGAGAAAGATAGTAGTCACGTTGGTCGCCGTATCCGGCCTGATCTTTGCGCCGCAAGCGGATGCGTGGGGTAAGACGGGCCACCGCGTGACCGGCGCCATCGCCGAAAACTATTTGTCACGGCGTGCCAAGCGTGCCATCGACGATATCCTGACCGATGAAGATCTGGCAGAAGTTTCGACCTGGGCCGATTTCTACCGCTCCGATCCTGACGAGTTCTGGCAGCGAAAGGCCGGACCGTTTCACTACGTCACTATCCCGGTTGGCAAGCGCTATGCCGACGTTGGCGCACCACCGCAGGGTGATGCCATTACTGCACTTGAGATGTTTGCTGAGGTGCTTCTCGATGACGATGCGAGCGCCGAAGATAAGAAACGCGCATTGCATTTTACGGTGCACATTATTGGGGACCTGCATCAACCGTTGCACGCCGGCAATGGCACCGATCGCGGTGGCAACCAGTACACGGTGGTCTGGTATGGCGAAGTGACCAATTTGCACAGCGTCTGGGATACGGGTCTCGTCAAGCAGGAAGAGCTTTCATACACTGAGTACACGACGTGGTTGCTGCGCAAAATCAGCCGCGAACAAGCGGCAGCGTGGATGGAGCCTGACCCGCTAGTCTGGGTTGCCGAGAGTGCGGCGATTCGCGATACGATCTATCCCGGTGGTGATCGCAACCTGCGCTGGGACTATTTTTTTGCGCACCGAGACACGGTTCGTCAGCGGTTGTCACAGGGCGGCGTGCGGATGGCCGCCTATTTGAATGAGCTGTTCAAATAACGCCTGAACCTCAAGTCATTCTGTCAAGCGTGCTGCCGTCAGCACCCGCGATGCGATAGAATGTTGGCCGTTTTTCCGGCGGCCGGCAATTCGTGCTTAAACTCCTCCTCAATGCGACTGTATTCGACCCCGCGCCTCGCGGTGTGCAGCATCTGCTCGTCGCAGGCTCGCAGATCGTCTGGATGGGCGAAGAACCACCAACGCTGCCAGCCACGCTCAACGTCGAGCCGTTTGATGTCGGTGGCCGCAGGGTTGTACCGGGTCTGGTCGACGGACATGCGCACACGACCGGTGGCGGTGGTGAGGCGGGCTATGCGAGCCGCGTGCCAGCGCCGCACCTCAGCCAATTTGTGCATGCTGGCGTGACGACGGTCGTCGGACTATTGGGTACCGACGATACAACGCGGGACACCGGTCAGTTACTTGCTGCGACTCGCACTTTGCGCGCCGAAGGCATGAGTGCGTACTGCTACACCGGCGGTTATCGTGTCCCGCCCGTGACGTTTACTGGTGATGTGCGCAGCGACATCGTCAACCTCGATCCGGTGATCGGCGTTGGTGAGATTGCGATCAGTGATCACCGTTCCGCGCAGCCGACCTACGACGAATTGCTGCGCATCGCGAGTGATGCGCATGTTGCGGGGCTGATGACGGGCAAAGCGGGTGTCCTGCACCTGCATTTGGGCGACGGTGAGCGTGGGCTGTCGCTGGTGCGTCGTGCGCTGGCCGAGTCGGAATTGCCGGGGCGCGTGTTTAACCCCACCCACTGCAACCGTAACCCAGCCCTGATGGCAGAAGCCTTCGAGCTGGTCGCGTCCGGCTGCACGATCGATCTCACCGCGTTCCCCGTAGCTGATGACGATATCGCTTGCAGTGCGGCAACCGCTTTGCAGCGTTACCTGCAATCCGGACTGCCGGCAGAGCAGATTACGATCAGCTCCGATGGCGGTGGTTGTTTGCCCGTTTTCGATGAGCAGGGCGAGATCGTCTCTGCCGATACAGCGCTACCGACCAGTTTGCTCGATGCGCTGCGCGAAGCACTGCAGTTAGGCGTTGAACTGCCACAAGTGCTGGCGGC
>JBCAZB010000161.1:0-6370 GCA_038533315.1 Pseudomonadota bacterium
AAAACCTGGACGAAGAAGAGCAGGTTTTCGTCGAACGGGTAGCGCATCGCGAACGCTATTTTGGTCGCGTCGAACGATACCGTCACATCACGAATATCGGCGAGGCCCTGAGTGAGCTCACCAGTGATATCGACGTCGGGGGTGGACGGTGATGCTCTATCGCGGAGAAACAAATCTGCGCCTATATTAAAGGTCAACAGATCACGCACGTCTTCTGTGAGCGGCTCTCCGTCATCATCTATGGCCAGTGGCCGCTGGACATAAGCAATCGGAAACTCAAGCGCTACGGGATCCGGATCCTGCCCTGAGCCAAAGCCAACCTCATCGCCTTCTCCACCGTTGCTGCAGCCAGCCACGAGAATGAGCGCCGCCAGCATGGCCGCCCAGGGATATGTTCGATTGTTGGTGTTACCTGTCTGCATTGAATCCATCACACACCTCGATATTTGCTACCGGGGCCGTGGCCGGCAAACGCACGCTGAACGAGCGTCTGACTGTGTATCCGAACGTCGATTGAACGTAATGCACACATGGTGACGACCCACCGGGTTGTATTCTGTTAACAACTTCACAGTTCCATTCGAGACCGCGACACTGGCTTGCAAAACTGTGGCCTGAGGCGCTGGGCCGAAACTGATTCCGTTGATGACAGGGCCGGAGTATAGAAGTGCGATCAAGCGACCGTAATGTCTCAAAACGGTGACATGCGCGGTTCGGAACGTATCTATCGAGAACCAAAGATGCCGTCGCTTGCGTCGATAGGGAATCGATAAGTACCTAATAAACAGTCGTTTTCCGAATCCGGCACACCAGAGCACTGAATAAGCGACGCAGATTCGTGAAGCAGAACCTGAGCGTTCTCAAAACGTGACGCAGGCCGGATACCGCGCGTCAGACAGTGACTGCCCATGCGCGGCACACCTGTCTCACTTACGCGACAATTTTTTTATTCAATAAATTCATAAACTTAGGCCCGACCCATCCGTTTGCTGTACGAACTCTCCGACAAGGGTTTTACATATGGTGAAGGTACTTCAGTCGCCGTAAAACCGCTTAACTGTTTGTAAATAAAGCTGTTTTGGGTAGTTCGCATCGACAGCGAGCGAGATGGCATAGCGATTGCAACATTCCGCAAGACAAGCGATGTGGACGCCAGCAAACAGGCGACATGTCGGACGAAACACGAGGATTGTGAGCGTCATCACTGCTCGAAATGAGAAGTCGATGCACACTAAACGTAATGCGGTGCTGAGCTAGGCAGTACACCACGGATCAGTCCTCACGGGATTAGCCGGATTCAACTTTTACAAGCAGGGTCGACATGAAAAGACAACTTAAGTCACTACCGATACGACTTGCCGGTGCGTGCATGATGCTCATGCTCACACTGACGAGCGCGTATGCAGGGCCTCGCGAACAGGCCAAGCGCATGCACGATCGTTTGGCAGGCGTACCGCCCACCGAAGCGGTGCTGGATGCGATGGCCACTCAAATTTCCAATGGCAATGCACAGGCTGCGGCCAACATCGCCATGGAGAATTCGGCCTTCTACAACGTTACGTTGAAAAATTTCGTGACGCCCTGGACGAACCGGGATGCGGATATTTTCGCGCCACTGAACGACTACACAGCAACTGTGATCGGCATGGTGCGAGACGATGTGCCTTTCAACGAGGTCCTGTCGGGTGACATCTTGTATGTCGCCGATGCGTCCGTCGGTGCACCGAATTACTCGCCGGCCAACAACGATCACTACGAGGATCTGGAACGGCGTGACATCGACCTGAAAGAAAATTTAGTGCGTACGACGCAGTCGTCGCTGACACCGCTGCCGCCCAATGCGACAGCCGGAGTCATGACGACTCGCGCCGCCGCCGAGGCATTCTTCGTAGCGGGCACGAACCGCGCGATGTTGCGGTTTACATTGATGAACCACCTTTGCCGGGATCTAGAGCAGCTGAAGGACATCACGCGTCCGCCAGATCGCATTCGTCAGGATGTGTCACGCAGTCCCGGTGGTGACAGCCGCCTGTTCCTGAACAATTGCATCGGTTGTCACAGCGGTATGGATCCGCTGGCGCAAGCGTTCGCGTATTACAACTATAACGAAGAGACGGGCTCGATCGAGTACACCGAAGGTCAGGTTCAGCCTAAGTACTTCAACAACGAAAGCACTTTCCCATTCGGTTTCGTCACACCGAACAATGAATGGAACAACTACTGGCGCAACGGCCGTCATGCACTCGTCGGTTGGGATGAATCTCTGCCAGGTACAGGCACCGGCGCCAAGTCGATGGGCCAGGAACTGGCGAATAGCGCGGGTTTTGCTCAGTGCCAGGTTCGCAAAGTGTTCCGCAACGTATGCCTGCGTGAACCGGTCGATGCCGGTGATCGTAGTCAGATCGACCTGATGGTTGGCTCTTTGACCACCAATGGTTATCGACTGAAGCAAACGTTCGCGGAAGCCGCGACGTACTGCATGGGCGAGTGAGGGTAGAGCAATGACGATAATGAAGACACAATTCATGCAGCTTGTGACCCGTCACACTGCGCGCATCAGCGCTGCCCTGGCCACCGTGGTTTTGGTTAGCGCTTGTTCCGGTGGTGCTGAGACGCAGGTTAACCCTGTGACCAGCCTGCCGCCGACTTCCACTTACAACGGCCCAGCACCAGCGACAGCCGATGTGCAATCGTTCAAGCTGAATGTCTGGGACAACATCCAGGCCGAAGCGGGCTGTGGTGACTGCCACGGCACCGACGGTCAGGTTCCCACATTCGCGCGAACCGACGATATCAACCTGGCCTACGAGGCTGCCAACGGCGCTGTTGATTTGACGTCGCCTGCTGACTCGCGTCTGTCGACGAAAGTTGGTGGTGGCCACAACTGCTGGGTCGACTCAGACTCCGTGTGTGAAGACTTGATGACGACCTGGATTACCGGTTGGGCGGGCGATCTCGTGGCGGGCGGTGGTCGTACCATCGATCTTGAAGCACCGGTCATTCGCGACCCAGGTGCGAGCAAGAACTTCCCGGCGGACGCCAGCCTGTTCGGTAGCACGGTCCATCCGATTGCGATGCAATACTGCTCAGACTGTCATACGTCCAACTCGCCGAACGCGCAGGGCCCGTATTTTGCGGAAGCTGACCTGGAGACGGCGTACGATGCGGCCAAACCCAAGATCAAGCTTGATGACCCAGCGACCTCTCGTCTGGTCGTACGTCTGCGCGAGGAGTTCCACAATTGCTGGGATGACTGTCTGGCAAACGCCAATGAAATGCAGGACGCCATTCAGACCATGGCTAATGGTATTACCCCAACCGAGGTAGACCCTTCGCTAACGGTTTCCAAGGCACTGACAATTCTTGATGGCGTCGTTGCCAGTGGTGGCAGCCGCTACGAAGCCAACGCGATTGCGACGTATGAGTTCAAGACCGGCGAAGGCAATATCGCTTATGACACCAGTGGCGTATCGCCAAGCCTCGATTTGACGCTGTCCGGCGATGTGGGCTGGGTCGGAGGATGGGGAATCACCATTCGCGACGGCAAAGCGCAGGGTCGCACTGCCGATAGTAAGAAACTGCACGACATGATCAAATCGACCGGCGAATACAGCATTGAAGCGTGGGTCGTGCCTGCGAACGTCTCGCAGGAAGAATCACGTATCGTGAGCTACTCGGCTGGCCCTGAAGCGCGCAACTTCACGCTGGGTCAGACTCTGTACGACTACACACTGGCGAATCGCAGCGACGTTACAGACGGCAACGGTATGCCGGCGATCAATACGCCGAGCAATGACGAGGTACTGCAAGCGACACTGCAACACGTCGTAGCAACATTCGATCCAGTCAACGGCCGAAGCATTTACGTCAACGGCGAACTAATCAACATCGTCGACGAGCAAGGTGGCGGCAGCATTGCCGATTGGGACGACACATTTGCGTTCGTACTCGGCAATGAGGTCAGCAGTGATGGCCTGTTTGCCGGCACGTTCCGCTTCGTGTCTATCCACAACCGCGTGTTGACGCCGGAACAGGTATTCCAGAATTTCGATGCCGGTGTTGGTGAGAAGTTCTACTTGCTGTTCAGCGTCTCACACCTGATTGATGTACCCGAAGCCTACATCCTGATGGAAGTATCGCAGTTCGATAACTACGGTTATCTGTTCAACGCTCCGCACTTCATTTCGCTCGATAGCAGCGCGACGTTCTCAGGCATCCCACTGCAGGGCATTCGCGTCGGTATCAACGGCGCCGAAGCACCGGTCGGTCAAGCCTACCGTACGGTCGACACCATGTTGGATAGCGGATTGTTCGAAGAGTTGGGCCAACCGTTATCGACTTTCGGAACGGTGTTTGCTCAAGAGCAAGGCGCGGACAGTGACGAGTTCTTCCTGACGTTCGACGTGTTGGGCGACAATGTCAATGTACGCACCGACGCGGTACCGCTGGCACCACCGCCCGTAGCAGACCAGGATCCGGTCGCGGATATCGGTATTCGTACATTCGAGGAAATCGATGCAACGATGTCTGCGGTCACGACTGTACCGCGCTCTAATGACGAGGTGCGTACGACCTACGAGCTGGTGCGTCAGCAAATGCCGAGCGAAGCAACGTTCGGTGGATTCCTGGCGTCACACCAGGTTGGCGTCGCACAGTTGTCCGTGGAGTACTGTAACGCGCTCATGACGGACAACGCGCTGCGCAGCGCCTACTTCCCGGGCTTCAATTTCAGCGCGTCACCGGCCGCCGCGTTCGGCAGTCAAGCGGGCCGCGACGGCCTGATTGATCCGCTCGTCGATGCCATCGTCGGCATCAACCTGACGAGCCAGCCGAATCGTGCTGCGATCGAAGCCGAACTCAACAACCTGATCGACCGCCTCAGTGCTTGTGGCAATAGCTGTAGCGCCGATCGTACTCAAACCATCGGCATTGCCGTCTGTTCCGCGACACTGGGCAGCGCTGCGATGCTGGTGCAGTAAGACTGACACACAGGACTTAATATCATGGTAAGAAAACGCAAAACCGTTCATCCTGATGAGCCGCTACTGCACCCGGATCACCCGAAACCGGTGACCCGTCGCGAGTTCATCTCGACAGGAATGATGACCGGACCGGTTACAGCGATGTCTGGCGGGCTGTTCAGTCTGTTCGCGAACCCACGTGAAGCTGCGGCGGCATTGTCCTCAGACTTGCAGCCTCTGCGAGGCAACTGCGGTCTCGAGCTGGCGGGCGCTGGCAAGGTTCCGTTCGTATGCTTTGACCTTGCGGGCGGCGCCAACATGGCGGGCTCTAACGTGCTGGTTGGCGGACCTGATGGTCAGTTCGACTTCCTGTCGACGGCTGGATACAGCAAGCTCGGGCTGCCAGGTGACATGACACCAGCATCAGTAAACCCGGATACCGGTACGAACGACTTCATTAATACCGATCTCGGCCTGGCTTTCCACTCGGATAGCGCGTTTCTGCGGGGCATTCTTGAGAAAGCGTCGCCGGCAACGATCGCTAACACCAATGGTGCGATCATCGTAGCCCGTTCTGAGAATGACACGGGCAACAACCCACATAACCCGATGTATGCGATCAGCCGCACCGGCGTACGTGGCGAACTGCTGGACCTTATCGGTTCTCGCAGCTCCGAGTCTGGTGGTAACTCGATGGCACCTGCCTCAATGATCGACGTCGCGAAACGCCCCACGAAAGTGGATCGGCCTTCGGACGTTACCGGCCTCGTCGACACCGGCAAGCTCGTCGGATTGTTGTCCCAAGATGACGCCGTTGCGGTGCTCGAATCCGTTTATCGCCTGAGTGACCAGAAGCTTGGTCAAGTCGATACTCGTATCGATGCGGATGCCGTCCTGAAAGACCTTGTCGGCTGTGGGTATCTGAAGTCTGCGGATCTCGCGGACCGATTCGGTGATCCGTCTCAGCTGAACCCGTCACTGGACGCTAACCTCGTCGGCCCGACCGGCATCTTTACGCAGGGCGAGTACGACAACGACCGTGAATTCCAGAAAACCGCATCTGTCATGAAACTGGTCGCCAACGGTTACGCTGGCGCAGGCACCATCACGATGGGTGGTTACGATTACCACGGCGGTCGACGCGCGCGGGGCGAGATCCGTGATCTGCGTGCTGGTCGTTGCATGGGTGCAGCACTCGAGTATGCCGCTCGCCAGGGGGTACCGCTGTGTATCTATGTCTTCAGTGATGGCTCGCTCGCCAGTAACGGCGCGATCGATGACACTATCGATGGGCGCGGTAAGGGCGAGTGGACCGGTGATAACCAGAGTACGGCGGCGTCGTTCTTCCTGGTGTACAGCCCGAATGGTCGACCGAACATTTTCAGTGGTGACAACATCCCGGCAGCGAG
>JBCAZB010000162.1:0-6286 GCA_038533315.1 Pseudomonadota bacterium
TAGCAAGTGGTACTGCCAACCAGACCAATGGACGGATCAGCCCCGATGGACCGATCCGACAGGCCATCATGGCCGGCAGCTCGCTGTCGCTGTACAAACGCGCGAGCGCGAGCATGACTGCGAGAAATAATCCAAACGGCACAATGATCGTCAGGTACTGCAGCGCCGTCAGACCGATCACCGCAAACACGGCCTCTTTCGCAACCTTGTCCTGGGCCGCATCCCCGAGCACGCGCGCAAACTGGTTGGAGAGCAAAATCGTCAGGAGTGTCAGCGTGACAAAAAACCACGTCTGAGCAGTTTCTCTCAGGATGTAGCGATCAAGTATTCTGAACATGTCGCACCCACTTTGATCGCGCAACGTCCCATCTGACCAAAGCAGCAGCCGATGTTTTGATCCGTCGACCAGCGAACCTTGACGCACCATCACTCCGCCACGAGGGCCGGTGGTAGGCATTATTCGTCACGCTTGCCTTAATTTCGATTCGTGCTTGCAGTATCATTCGCCCTGAATGGAGGGGTGGCTCAGTTCCTATGTTAGCAGGCGCGGTGGCGGCCGTCCCGGCCGAGGCCGGGTGCCTGTGCGTAGCGAATCCTCATGGCCACAGTGTCGCGTCACGGAGTACTTACATGCAATTCAAGACAACCACTGCTGACGCCGGCAAGCGCAGCACCGCATGCGCCATCGTCGGTGTCTATGACAAAAAGCAGCTTTCCCAAGCCGCTCAAGAAATTGATGCCGCCAGTGGCGGCCTGATATCCGGCTTGCTGGATCAGGGTGATTTAGCGACACACCTGGGCGCAAGCCAGATGATTGGCCGTGTTGACGGTGCGAAATGCCGGCGAGTTGTGGTTGTTGGTCTGGGTGCGAAAGCCAGCTTCGGTCGCCGCGAGTTCTACAAGGCAGCGATCGCTGGTCTTACCGCGATCAAATCCTCGCAGGTGAGTGAAGCGACGTTTTATCTGACTGCCGAGGAAACGGTGGATTGCGACGCCTACTACCGCGGCAGACTAGCCGCGCAGGCGCTTGGTGAGCATCGCTATCGCTATGGCGACATGAAGAGCCGCAATAAGCCCACCGCGCCGAAACTGAAAACCATGACGCTAGCGGCAGCGGAGCGCGCCGACAGTGCCGCGCTGGAACAAGGCGCAAACCACGGTGCAGGCATCGTGACCGGCATGAATCTCACAAAAGACCTCGGCAATACGCCAGCCAACATTTGTCATCCCACCTATCTCGCCGATACGGCGAGAAAGCTGGCAAAGCGCTACAGCAAGCTCAGCGTGACCGTGCTGGACGAACCCGATATGGCGGCCCTCGGTATGAACTCACTATTGTCGGTGGGCTTCGGCTCAGAGCAGCCCTCGAAGCTGATTCATCTCGACTACCGAGGTGGCGCCAGCGATGAGCCGCCCGTCATTCTCGTCGGCAAAGGCATCACGTTCGATACCGGCGGTATATCGCTGAAGCCTGGGCCAGCGATGGACGAAATGAAGTACGACATGGGCGGTGCGGCATCGGTCATCGGATGTATGGCAGCCGTTGCTGCCATGAAACTGCCGATCAATTTGATGGTGATCGTGCCGAGCGCTGAAAACATGCCGAGCGGTCGTGCGACACGGCCTGGCGATATCGTCAAGAGCATGTCCGGTATCACTATCGAGATCCTGAATACCGATGCGGAGGGTCGTCTGATTCTGTGCGATGCGCTGACCTATGCACAGCAGTTCAAACCGGCCGCACTAATCGACGTCGCGACGCTAACAGGCGCCTGCGTCATTGCTCTCGGCCACCACCGGGCCGGCGTGATGAGCAACAACGATGCGCTCGCGGCAGATATCATCGATGCAGGCGAGCGCGCAGTGGACCGAGCCTGGCATCTGCCACTCGATCAGGAATACACCGATCAGCTGAAAAGCAATTTCGCTGACTTCGCCAACATCGGCGGGCGTGAAGGCGGCGCGATTACCGCTGGCGCGTTCCTCTCGCAGTTCACGAAGAAGGCCAACTGGGCACACATCGATATCGCCGGTGTCGCCTGGCGCGGCGGCGCGAAAAAAGGCTCCAGCGGCCGACCGGTGCCACTCTTGGTCGACTATCTGCTGACAAAGCACTGCTAGGCCTCTCATTGCGCCCAACCATTTCAAACGGCTGCCCCGATGTCGCGCGTTGACTTCTATATTTTATCGGATACCAATGCGGCAGCGCGCGAGCAATTCGCCTGCCGCCTGGTGGCGAAAGCCGCTGGGCTATCGCATCGCGTTCACATCTTGCTGGACGATGAATCGACGCTTAGCGAACTCGACGCACTACTCTGGACCTTTAGCGATGACAGTTTCGTCGCCCACGACCGCTGGCCGGATGACGACATCACCGCCTCGGTCACACTGGGCCTCAGCAAGGATGGCATCCCGTCAGGCGCCGAGGTCTGTGTCAATTTGAGCAGCGCACTGGCTCCAGGGGATTGCGCCAGGATCGCCGAAATCGTCGCCGCTGACGACAGCGCTCGCGTGGCGGGCCGTCAACGCTTCGCAGAATACCGTGACCGATCCGCAGAAATGAATACCTTCAAACTCTGACGCCCATGCAAGACGACGATATCCCCATCATCACCAACGTGGTGCGCCGTGATCGAAGAGCCGACCTGACGCTGACCGCAGAACAGCGCCAGTCGATCACCAGCGAGGTGACGGCGATGACCAATACGATGCTCGATGAGCTGCTTAACGATACTGCAGAACAGGTTCGCGCTTTGCTGTACGAACAATTGCAGCTGCGTCTGGCGGACTCGCTACCCGCGATTATCGAATCCGTTATCCAAAACCATCTCGATCAACGCAACGGCCAGTAGTCGTCACGCTGGCGCCACCGAGCTCGACTCTTTAGACTCTCGGCGAGAGAGCTTTGACCCTGTACGGACCATCCATGGACAAGACCTACCAACCCCACAGTATCGAACGCCGGCATTACGAGCGCTGGGAAGCTGAGGGCCGCTTCAAGCCCGCCGGCGGTGACACATCATTTTGCATTGTCATCCCGCCCCCCAATGTCACGGGCACGTTGCACATGGGGCACGCCTTTCAGGATACGATCATGGACACGCTCACGCGCTACCACCGCGCCCGTGGCCACAATACGCTATGGCAACACGGCACCGATCACGCGGGTATCGCTACGCAAATGGTCGTCGAGCGGCAATTGAATGCGGCGGGCACATCCAAGCGCGACTTAGGGCGCGATGCCTTTGTCGAAAAGGTCTGGGAGTGGAAGGCGCAATCGGGCGGTCGCATCAACGGCCAGCTGCGACGTATGGGCGCATCCGTCGATTGGAGCCGTGAACGCTTCACGATGGATGAAGGTCTGTCGGACGCGGTGCGCGATGTGTTTGTACAACTGTATGACGAGGGGCTGATCTATCGCGGCAAGCGACTGGTAAACTGGGACCCGGTGCTGCACACCGCGTTGTCGGATCTTGAGGTGTTATCAGAAGATGAATCCGGACACCTGTGGCACTTTCGCTATCCGGTCGCCGACTCTGATGAAGCACTCGTGGTGGCCACGACCCGCCCGGAAACCATGCTTGGCGACACCGCCGTTGCCGTCCATCCGGATGACGAGCGCTATCAGCATCTGGTTGGCAAGCAGGTTCGCCTACCGCTCACCGATCGATTGATTCCAATTATTGCCGATGACTATGTTGATCCCGAGTTCGGTACCGGTTGCGTCAAGATAACGCCAGCCCACGACTTCAATGACTACGACATTGGCCAGCGACACGATCTGCCGATGATCAACGTGCTGACCGATGACGCGTCGATTAACGATGCGATGCCCGCGGCCTACCGGGGCATGGACCGCTTCGACGCGCGCAAGCAAGTCGTCGCAGATCTGGAAGCACTTGGTTTGCTCGACAAGATTGAACCTCATCAACTCAAAGTGCCGCGCGGCGATCGCAGCGGCGCGGTTGTCGAGCCGTATCTGACCGATCAGTGGTACGTCAAAATCCAACCGTTGGCGGATCCGGCGATCAAAGCGGTCGAACAAGGCGATATACGGTTTGTGCCCGAGAACTGGTCGAAGACCTACTTCGACTGGATGCACAACATTCAGGACTGGTGCATCAGCCGCCAGCTGTGGTGGGGGCATCAAATCCCGGCCTGGTATGACGACTCCGGTAACGTCTACGTCGGCAAAGACGAGACGGTCGTACGCGAACAGCACGGGCTTGCAGACGACCTCGTATTACGTCAGGACGACGACGTACTCGACACCTGGTTCTCGTCGGCGTTATGGCCGTTCAGTACGCTTGGCTGGCCGGAAAAAACGCCTGAGCTTGAGCAGTTTTATCCCACCAACGTGCTCGTCACCGGGTTCGATATCATTTTTTTCTGGGTCGCCAGAATGATCATGTTCGGGCTCAAATTTGCCGGCGACGTACCGTTTCGCGAAGTCTACATTCATGGTCTGATTCGTGATCAGGATGGACAGAAGATGTCCAAGTCCAAAGGCAATGTGCTCGACCCGATCGACTTAATCGATGGCATCGACCTCGAATCGCTGGTGGCCAAGCGCACCACCGGATTGATGCAGCCGCATCTGGCACCACGAATCGAAAAAGCCACGCGGCGACAGTTTCCGGACGGCATTCCGGAGTATGGCACCGATGCACTCAGGTTTACGTTCGCATCACTCGCGACCACCGGACGTGATATTCGTTTCGATCTCGGCCGTATCGAAGGCTACCGCAACTTCTGCAACAAGCTCTGGAATGCCTCCCGGTTTGTTATGGCGAGCTGCGAGGGCATCGATCACACTGCACCGGCCGCGGACCCGGATATCAGCGACCGCTGGATTCGCGCTCGCCTGCGTAGCATGGTCGCGGAAGTCGAGCGCCAGTTTGCACGCTATCGTTTGGATCTGGCCGCACAGGCAATCTACGAGTTCACGTGGAACGAATACTGCGATTGGTATCTGGAGTTGAGCAAGGCGACGCTCTACGCCGATGACGCGAGTGCGGCCAGTCAACAAACGACGATGCGCACGCTGATCGCGACACTCGAGACCCTACTGCGCGCATTGCATCCGGTGATGCCGTTTATCACTGAGGAAATTTGGCAGCGCATCGCGCCGCTCGCGGGTGTCGACGGCAGTTCGATTTGCGACCGCACTTGGCCCGAACTTAGCGATGCGGAGCGCGATGACGACGCGGAACGCGACATGCATTGGCTGCAGACTTTCGTTCTGGGGATACGCCAGATCCGCGGCGAAATGGACATCGCACCCGGTAAACCGTTGAGCGTAGTTCTTGAGAATGCCAGCGACACCGATCGCGATGCAGTCACAACCCACCAGCGGGTACTGTCGCGTGTCGCCAACCTGGAGACAGTGACAATCGCTGAAACCGGAGATGCGATCCCGCCCTCCGCCACAGCGCTGGTCGGCGATCTGCGCTTGCATGTGCCAATGGCAGGCCTGATTGACGTCGACAAGGAGCGCGATCGTCTCGCGCGCCAGATCAAGAAATCGACAGCAGACCTGGCGCGGACCGAGGCCAAGCTCAGCAACCCGAGCTTTGTTGATCGTGCGCCAGCGGCGGTGGTCGAGACAGAGAAACAGCGGCTCGCTGAGCACAAGCAGCAGCTCAACCAACTGAAAGCACAGCTCGAGACCCTCGAAAAAATCGGATAGCGGGCACTGCGTACAGTGCGCTGGATCACAGTCTGGCGCCTGCGTGCGTGCGCCTTGGGGATTTTTTCGCCATGATGGTGGTCGAATTCACGGATCGAGAGTCTCACTGTGACGACGAGTATGCCGCTCACCGCTATTGCCAATCCCGAAGATGCCCGCGCCGCGCTAAAAGCGTCCATCGATGCGCTGGACAACATCATTCTCGGCAAAACCACGCAAATCAAGCTCGCTGTGAGCTGCTTGCTGGCCAATGGCCACCTACTAATAGAGGACGTTCCAGGCGTTGGTAAGACCACAATGGCACGCGCCCTCGCCCGTGTGCTGGGTTTGGACTTCGCGCGTGTGCAGTTCACGAGCGACCTGCTACCCGCCGATATCACCGGGATTTCCGTTTATCAAAAAGACAGCGGTGAGTTCCGGTTCCTCGAAGGACCGGTATTCACACAAATGCTGTTAGCCGACGAAATCAACCGCGCCACCCCCAAAGCGCAGAGTGCGCTGCTTGAGGCGATGCAGGAGCAACAGGTTACGGTCGATGGACAAGCCTACTCGCTGCCGGATCCTTTTTTCGTCGTCGCGACACAAAACCCAGCCGAT
>JBCAZB010000163.1:0-6256 GCA_038533315.1 Pseudomonadota bacterium
CTGATGCGAACGCTTCATTAAGTTCAAACAGATCGATGTCCGACGTGCTCATGCCGCAGCGCTTCAGCACCTTCTCAGCAGACGGAGCCGGGCCCGTCAGCATGATTGTCGGGTCGGTACCAATCGACGAGAAACCTTTGATCTTTGCCCGCGGCTTCAAGCCAAGCGCATCGCCAATTTCTTTACTACCGATCAACACACCAGCCGCGCCATCAACAATGCCGCTCGAGTTACCACCCGTGTGAACGTGGTTGATACGCTCGACTTCCGGATACTTTTGCAATGCAACCGCGTTGAAGCCCGCCTGCTCACCAGGAATCGCGAATGCCGCGTTGAGACCGGCCAGATCGTCCTTGGTCGTGCCTGGGCGCATGTGTTCGTCACGGTCCAGCAGCGTCATGCCAAGCTGGTCTTTCACCGGCACCACCGAACCCTTGAAATAACCACTCTCCCAAGCATGTGCCGCACGCGCCTGACTAGCAACGGCGTAGCCATCGACGTCGTCCCGACTAAAGCCCCACTTGGAAGCGATCAGATCCGCCCCGATGCCCTGCGGTGCGAAGTATGTGTCGTACGCCACCCGTGGATCGGCTGCCATCGCACCAGAATCTGAGCCCATCGGCACGCGCGACATACATTCGACGCCACCGCCGATCGTTAGATCCGACTGACCTGCCATCACCTGGGCCGCGGCGGTGTTGATCGCCTCAAGCCCTGACGCGCAAAAGCGATTCAGCTGTTTACCGGGCACCGACTGGTCATAGCCTGAGGTGAGCACCGCGGCACGCGCGATGTTGGCACCCTGCTCCCCAACTGGTGATACGCAGCCGAGCACGACGTCGTCGAGGTACGACGTGTCGAGCTCACTGCGTTCTGCGAGCGCCGACAGCATTTGCGCGGTCAAGTTAACCGGCGTAACGGAGTGCAGTGAACCATTCGCCTTGCCGCGACCGCGCGGCGTACGTACATGATCATAGATATAGGCTTCAGCCATGAGCGTGTCCTCTATTCGAGCGTGTCTAAAGTTCAGGCTGCGTCGTCGACGGTAAGTCGGTCGCGCAGCGATTGTTTGAAACTGGTTTGAATATCGTCAAACCGAACGGCTACCGGATTCAGTAGCCAGATGTAGGTGACGCCAGCAATATGCGCAACATACTGGGTTGCTTCAGCTAGTGGCGACACGTTGTCGAGAATACTGCCGTTGTCGATGCCCTCCTGGATCCAACGTTCTGCATCGGCGATCTGTCGCTGAAACGCCGTCTTCGCGAGTCCACGTAGTTCGGAGGATGGCTCAGCGCCCGCGTAGTACAGGATATGCAATACCCGAATATCTTCGGGCGAGTCACTGACAAAGCGGTAATAGGCGTCGGCTGCACTGCACAGCGCCTCAATGCCCGTCTGACCATCCACAGCTTTTTCGAGGTAGGTTACCCAGCGTCGATGAATGTTTGACGACACCTCCTGGAACAGGCCAGCCTTCGAGCCATAGCGATACGTCGCAAGTCCGCGGCTGTAACCCGCCCGCTCACCGATGGCGGCTAGCGTCGTCCCTTCGATTCCTCGTTCCAGTATCAATGTTTGCGCGGCTGCCAACATCGCACGATCCGAGAGGGCCGTGCGTTCGGCTTGCGTCTTCGGTGTATCAGGGCTTTCGCCGAGCTTGGAGTCAGACCGCAATGCGCCCCCCGCATACGTCAGAAATCAGGCCGTAAAGGTGCCGAGAAAAATACTTGTTGTCAACAAGCAAGTGTGTTGGACTGGGCGCTAACAAAGCTGCCGGCGTGGACACCGTTGTCTGGCAGCGGCGATAAACGAGATTAACTTCGGCCGTGCAAGAGCATTGTATTCAGGAGCTTATCGTGACTTCCCAGACTGCCTCTAGACAGACACCTAACGATATCCCGGTGGCGGACAATAGCGTGCTGCATATTCCGGGCGTGGATGGGTTGCCCTATTTCGGTGTAGCCAGGGAGTTTTTGGCGAATCCGCGCGCACTCAACCGTCGCTTGAAAGCGACCTATGGCCCAGTCTATCGGACCCGCTTCCTCGGCCAGCGTACCGTCGCGCTGGCGGGTGCCGAGGGCCTGCAGCTGGTGATGCTGGATCGGGACAAGAACTTTTCCAGCCAGAAAGGCTGGCATCACTCCATCGGCCGCCTGTTTTTCCGCGGCCTCATGCTGCTCGACTTCGATGAACATCGCTATCACCGACGAATTATGCAGGCCGCATTCAAACGTGATGCATTAGCCGACTACATGAGCATGATGCATGACGTCACTGCGACGGGCATCTCGAAATGGCAGGATCGATCCGACTTCCGCTTCTATCGTGCCATCAAACAGCTAACGCTCGACAATGCCGCCCTCGCTTTTCTCGGACTACCGCTGGGACCAGAAGCGACCCGACTCAATCAGGCCTTTATCGATACGGTTGCAGCCAGTCTTGCGCTGGTCCGTGTCCCGTTGCCGGGTCTGGCCATGTGGCGTGGACTGCGTGCACGCAAGATTCTGACGGAGTTTTTCGAGAGCCAGGTTGACGCGCGGCGCGCATCGGAGAGGACCGACATGTTTACGCGGCTATGTCATGCGACCGATGACGATGGCCGCCACTTCAGCAATGAAGATATCGTCGATCATATGATTTTTCTGATGATGGCAGCCCATGACACAGTGACTAGCTCTTTGACCACCGCCGCTTTCGGGCTGGCGACGGCGCCGGAGTGGCAGCAACGCCTGCGAGACGAAGCGAGCTTCGCCGATGGGCGTCCGCTGCAGCACGATGATCTGGCCGCCCTGCCGCAACACGAGTGGCTCTTCAATGAAGCCCTGCGTATGTGGGGGCCGGTGCCGTTCATTCCACGTCGCAGCGTCCAATCGTTTGAATTCGAGGGCTACACCATTCCGGCCAACGTTCAAATCGGTGTGTCACCAGACAGCGCTCATTACGACGAACGGTTCTGGAGCCAGCCGGATCGCTTTGATCCGGAGCGCTTTTCACCGGCTCGCGCCGAACACAAGTCGCATCCTTTTGCGTTTGCGCCTTATGGTGGCGGCGCCCACAAGTGCATCGGCATGCACTTCGCTCAAAATCTTGCGAAAGTGGTGCTCCGAGAGCTCGTCGGCCAGTACGACATCAGCATCGCTCCAGACTATGAGCTCGATATGCAGCCGATCCCTATCCCTAAGCCAAAAGACGATCTACCGCTAAAACTGACACCGCGCTAGCGCGGTGAAACGCGCAGTATGGATTGCGTTCCGTCTTAGCGGATACCTAATCCGACTACAGACTATTGCAGCGATGTCCGCCGTCCACGGTGATCGTTGTGCCCGTCATGAAACTGCCGGCTGGGCCTGCCAACAGCAGTAGCGCGCCGTCGAGCTCCGTCAGATCGCCAGGACGCTGCATGGGAATGCGCTTCATCAATTTCCCGGCCAGTGGCGTTTCGAAAAATTCGCGGTTGATGTCGGTCACAAAAAACCCAGGCGCGATCGCGTTGACGCGAATGCCATGTCGCACCCATTCCAGTGCGAGTGACTCAGTCAATCGGATGACACCCGCCTTGGCGGCCGAATACGCGGACAACATCGGTTGCAGGCGCATACCCAGTATCGAAGCGATATTGACGATAGCACCAGGCCGCTCTGCTGCTGTCATCGCTTTTGCAGCAGCACGTGCCACACGAAACACGCCGTTGAGGTTCGTCTCAATAACTGCATCGTAGTCATCATCCGGGAAATCGATCGCGAAGTGTTCACGTGAGATGCCGGCGTTGTTGATCACGATATCCGGCACAGCAGCATCCTGTGACGCTTTGGCGAACGCGCTGTCCACGCTGTCCGTATCGGTCACATCCATCGCAACACAAACGGCGCGCGACTTGCTGGACTCGGCAATCAGCGCTGCGGTTTCTTCAAGCTTGTCCACCCGCCGCGCCGCGAGAATGATATCGGCACCGGCATCGGCCAGCGTGCGTGCAAACTGTCTGCCGAGACCCGAGCCTGCGCCGGTGACGAGCGCCGTGCGCCCTGTTAGTTCATGCATTGCGGAAATACGGTCGTTCATCCTGATTCCTCATCATCTTTCGGATTGGTCGGTCGCGGCCTGAGTTTGAAACTGCATTGACCGGTGGCACAAAGCTGCTCGTCCGGATCGTCTGACAACGACGGATCGAGCACTCGCGATTCGGTAAACACGACACCGCGCGTACGTCGTACAACGCGACCCTCAGCAACCAGAAGATCGCCGGTCACAGCGCGCAAAAAATTGGTCGCTTGTGTCATCGTGATCGACACCATGGGTTGCTCGAGACCCGCATGCGCTGAAAATGCACCGGCGATGTCCAGCATCGACATGATGATGCCACCGTGCGCCATTTGCATGGTGTTGGTGTGAATACGCTCCAGCGGCATTTGCAAGCGCACGTAGTCGGGCTCATGCGCTGAGACACCGAAACCGAGAAAGTCGAGGAACGAGCCCTCATAGCCGAGGATACCCATGTCGGCGGGCGTTAGCAGTCGCGTCATTTCAAAAACTCCGCGAGCCGTGTCTCACTGTCGCCGATTCGGTAGTTCGCGTCGGACTCGAACGCAACGCCTTCTGCCAGAGAGGTACCGAATGTTTGACGCCATAAGTCTTTGTAGGCTGCAATCGCACCCGCACTATTGCTGCAAATCTGCGCAACGCGTTCTGCCACCAGTGCATCGAGCGCATCGCGATCAGCGATGGCATTGGCGAGTCCCCAGTCCAACGCTTCATCCGCGCTGAACACGGCTGCGGTCAGGCTCAACTCTCGAGCTCGGGTCACACCGATCTTGCGCGGTAGACGTTGTGACATACCCCAGGTTGGCCGCAGACCCCATTTGGCGTGTGTGTCGCCAAGCTTGGCACCGGTCGCTATGTAGACGAGATCGCACGCCAGCACGATTTCCAGCGCTCCGGTAAAACAATGGCCGTTTACTTTCGCAATCACCGGCTTCGGCATCGACTCGATACTTTGGATTGCCGCTTGCGCTGGCACGTCCAGCACATCACCGACCATCCCATCGACAATCGGCGCACCATTGAGTGATTTCAAATCAACACCCGCCGAGAACGCGCGACCACTGCCCGTTAACACGACCGCACGCACTTGCTCGTCGGCTGCCGCTGCTGCCAATGCATCGGCTAGCGCACCGAGCATCTCTGGCGTCAGCGCGTTCAACGCGTCTGGACGATTGAGGGTGATTGTCGTCACGCCATCCGCGTTATGCGTCAGCAACTGCTCAGATATACTCATGACTTCTACTCTGTGTGAATCGCCATGAGTCTAGCAGTGTTACATGTTGCGGCGATACTCTCCGCCGACTTGATACAGCGTCGACGAAACATCACCCAACGAGCAGTACTGCACAACGTCAATCAATGTCTCGAAGATATTCTCGCGACGGCGCGCAACCTCTGCCAACCGCTCGAGGGCCTGTTGCCGGAAACTCGCCCCGTTCGCCTGAAAGTCTCGGAGTGATCTAATCTGCTGGTGCTTCTCAACATCGGTCGAGCGCATCAGCTCCAGCTCGTGAATTTCATCCTCCTGGCCAGGCGGTGGCAGGAAAGTGTTCACACCGATTAGCGGCAGACTGCCGTCATGCTTCTTGCTTTCATAGTACAGACTCTCGTCCTGAATCTTGCCACGCTGATACATTGTATCCATCGCGCCGAGCACACCGCCGCGCTCGGATATCCGGTCGAACTCCTGATAAACGGCCTCCTCGACAAGATCTGTCAGCTCATCGATCACATACGCGCCCTGCAACGGGTTCTCGCAAAAATTGAGACCCAGCTCGCGATTGATGATCAACTGAATGGCGACCGCGCGTCTGACCGACTGCTCCGTCGGTGTCGTGATCGCCTCATCAAATGCATTCGTGTGCAGGCTATTGCAGTTATCGAACAATGCGTACAAAGCTTGCAGCGTTGTGCGAATGTCATTGAAACTGATTTCCTGCGCGTGCAAGCTGCGGCCGGATGTTTGGATGTGATACTTCATCATCTGGCTGCGTGGGCTCGCGCCGTAGCGTTCGCGCATCGCACGCGCCCAGATACGACGCGCCACACGTCCGATGACCGCGTATTCCGGATCCATGCCATTCGAAAAGAAAAACGACAGGTTTGGAGCGAAGTCATCGATGTCCATGCCACGCGACAGATAGTACTCGACGATCGTAAAACCATTGGACAGCGTAAAGGCCAATTGACTGATCGGATTCGCGCCAGCCTCAGC